>JAJZCU010000359.1 GCA_021828935.1 Planctomycetota bacterium
TCTATGATGCGACCGTCGGGAATTTCCGTGAGGGAGGTTCCGAATCTTTGGAATGACCAGACCGCACCGGTTTCATCTTCCGTATCATTAAATAGCTCGCGCGCAGCGTACGCGCAGGCGCCGCTTTTAACCATTGCACGCCAGAAAGGAACGTTTATTTTTTCAGGATTCGCGGCGCCAAATCGGGGGTTTTTAGCGCCCGCGTAATCTGCCTCACTACATCGGATGCATCCGTCCCGTGGCAGGCCGACCAATTCGGCGCGCATTTCACGGCTCATGTCATCAAGGTTTGCGCCGCGGGCCACCAACAGTCGAACGATCGACAAGTTTGCCGCGTTGGTGATGGCGGTCCCGCCAGCGTGGTTAATAAGATGAATATCGGCGCCCGCGTCAATTAATATGCCAGCGCACTCTGTGGCGCCCAATTCGGCTGCCGCCATCAAGGGCGTGTGCCGGAAGTCGTCGGTTTGGTCGGGGTCGAAACCCTCTGACAGCAGCCACTTTAACATTTCCACGTTGCAGTTATTAACGGCGTACATAAGAGGCGGCTTACCGCAGCGTCCCCGGTCCGCCCGGCTGGCCCCGGCTGCCAGCAGCAGTTTGGCTTTGGCTACGTCTCCGGTGTGCAAACTCAAAAGCCACGGCGTGCGCGACCAATAATCGCGCGCCGCCAAATCAGGCGAACCTTGTAACGCGCGTTGAACGTCCTCGATCCCGCCCAAGGCAATTGCGTGCATCAGGGGCGTCCACCCCAGTGGGGCGGGGTCGGCCCCGGCGGCAAGCAACATCGCAACGGCATCAAATCGGCCATTGCTGGACGCCACGCGCAAGGCGGATTCATTGTATGCCGATATGCTGTCAAGATTTGCCCCCCGGCTGATGAACAACCGCAGAATCGGCAGAAGCTGCGGACTTCGCGCGCAATAGCACATGGCCTCTACAAGCGCATCGTAGCCTCCAGCGTCCCGATAATGAACATCGGCGCCAGCCTCCAGCAATGCCGTTATCTTGTCCACATCTCCGCCGGCCACCGCCGCGGTCAGCACGCGTTCTTCCACCGCCAGTTCGTCAGAATCCTCCGTATCGTCAGCCACCGCTGGTTCATCAACATCATCATATCTGCTGGAATCAAGGCTGGGCACATCGTGCGACTCAGACCCAAGGTCGGGATTTTCGAGTTTCTCCAATCCGGCAGCGTGGCGCCCGTCGAACGTAGACGCATTCACGTTTGCGCCTGCTTTAATAAGTACGCGCACCAACTCCAGCCCCGCTGCGGGGCTGGCCGCCGCTTCCATAAGAGCCGTCCGACCGTTGTCGGGATGCCGCGCGTCGACGTATACACCCGCCGCCAACAATGCCGTTATGCCGGCAAGGTCGCCATCCCGCGCGCAATCACAGAGTTGCCGAGCCGCACTGGCCATACGATTCCTCCTGTACGCGCCCTTGTACGATCATATCATGGCAGTTCGCCCGGCGGTAAGGCTGGTGTCCGCCCACCACGTTCCGGGCGGCACGCTTAACGCGCCGGCTAAACCGCGTATCGATTCGGCCGCTCAGGCCATATTCGTCCGCACGCACGTCGCCGTTTTAATCTGTGAAAATCTGTAAAATCTGTGGAAAAACGTCGCCGGCAGGTGTTTTGCCCGCCGCGCTGGTCCGGCGGGGCGCTTCATCACGGCGCCCCGCGCTTACGCGTTCGGCTCTGATACGCCCGAACGCCCTTTTTTGCCGGCTTGGCGGGCTTGTACATCCGTCGCCAGGCCCCTAGAATACTGTTCTGCCCCAATGTTTCCGCGCGCCGTGCGGCGCGCTGTTTGGGCGGGCCCGGCATGCCTTGGTCCTGGGTTCAGTGCGGTCCACGCGTTGTAGCGTGGCCGCCGGAAAAAAAGATCGGGCGTTGCAACACGTTTTTTGTTGTTGGGAAAGGTTTCTTTTTTCATGGTTAACTTTGCGCTGCTGCAAGACCTGGGCATGGATGACGCCACCGCCACAGGCACAATGGAGGAAGTATTTCAGGACCAACTGGCCAATGACCAGCTGGGCGCCCTGATGGACGGCAAGGGGCAGAATTTTAACAATGGGGCGATTCTCAACGGAAAAATTGTCAACATCCACGGCGATGATGTCATCGTGGAAATCGGCTTAAAGAGCGAAGGCGTGCTCTCCCTTTCGCGCGAATTTGATGATCCGCATGATGTCAGCGTGGGCGATGATGTGGCCGTGCTGCTGGAATCCGTCGAAAGTGAAAACGGTCTCGTGCAGATTTCCAAGCGCAAGGCCGACCGCATCCGCGGCTGGGAAAGCATCATCAACACCAAAAAAGAAGGGGATCCGGTCAGCGGCAAAGTCACGCGCAAGATCAAGGGCGGCCTGCTGGTGGACATTGGCGTGCCGGTGTTCCTGCCCGCTTCGCAGGTGGATATTCGCCGACCATCGGATATTGGCGAGTATATTGGTCGAAGCATTGACGCCGAAATTTTGAAGATTGATCTGGAACGGCGGAACATTGTTATCAGCCGCCGCAAGCTCATGGAAAAACACCGCACCGAAGCCAAGCAAAAGCTTTTTGGCGAAATTCAGATTGGGCAGACCCGCCGCGGCATGGTGAAGAACATTGCTGACTTCGGCGCCTTTGTTGATTTGGGCGGCGTGGATGGCCTGCTGCACATCACGGACATGTCGTGGGGCCGCATCAACCATCCCAGCGACATGGTGAAGCTGGACCAGGAAATTGAAGTCATGGTCTTGAATGTGGACCGTGAAAAGGAAAAGATCGCCCTGGGCCTGAAACAGAAACAGGCTTCTCCATGGGAACATGCCGAAGAGAAGTATCCCGTGGGCACCCGCGTGAAGGGGCAGGTGACCAACATCATGAGCTATGGCGCCTTCGTGAAGCTTGAAGAAGGCGTTGAAGGCCTGGTGCATATTTCTGAAATGTCCTGGACCAAGCGCATCAACCACCCCAGCGAAATGGTTTCCGTGGGCGAGGAAATTGACGTGGTGGTGCTGGAGGTTAATAAAACCAAACAGGAAATCAGCCTGGGCATGAAACAGACCGAGGCCAACCCCTGGACGCTGCTGGCGGAAAAATATCCCATCGGCACGGTCATCACCGGCAAGGTGCGTAATCTCACAAATTATGGCGCCTTTGTTGAAATTGAAGAAGGCATCGACGGCCTGCTGCATGTCAGCGACTTAAGCTGGACCAAGAAAATCACGCACCCCAGCGAAATGCTCAAGAAAGGCGATGTGATTCAGTGCGTGGTGCTCAGCGTTGACCAGGAAAAGAACCGCGTGGCCCTGGGCCTCAAGCAACTCAACGAAGACCCGTGGGTACATGCCATTCCCAACAACA
>JAJZCU010000360.1 GCA_021828935.1 Planctomycetota bacterium
CCGAAGAATCCGCGGCGCGGAGCCTGCGCGGCCAACGGGCGGGGTAAATGCGCGCCAACAGGAATGACACAATTAACGGGCGCCGCCTTTTATCGCGGGTTCGGCGAGGCCGCTGGATTTCGGCAGAATGTTTTCGGCCAGCGCTGGCAGCGCCCGGTGCGTGGACGCCCGCAGCCACTGGAAGTTTATAGAAAAAAACGCAGAGGCGCGGAGGTCGCTGAGTTTGGCGGGGAGTAATGGGTGCGGGGATCTTGGGGCGATCGGGTTAAACGGGGGTGGCCATCCTGGCCAAATCATTCTCGCCCGCCCCGAATGGGGCCGCGCGATATTAGCCCCGTGTTTCAACACGGGGTGGCGTGTCCCCCATTTCGCAGGCCCCAGCGGGGCGGCCGAGGCGCCCAGAGCGCGAGGACGCCCGGGAGGAACGGGGCGTGGGGTTTTTGAGGGGCTTGGATTAAAATGGGGGACGGCCATCTTGGCCGCAAAATCTGTGCCCATATTGCACCAATTTAGTTTATCTTGATTTCAACGCTGCATTGCGTTGTGCCAGAAGCCCGCCCCCAATAATCGCCTCCCTCGGTTCGTGCTCAGCGGCCTCACCGTCTCAGCGTTTTTTTTTTTAGCCCGTGCGGCGCCATGCGCCTGGGAAAAATGTGGCATAGGTTCCCGCGCGGTATATAAGCGAGCGTGATTTCGCAACGCGGGCCGTATAGGTCCCCAGCCGGAATGATCGCGACAAGTACTTATTCGACGCTGCTAAGCAGACTTTCCAGATACGGACGCATGACGTTAGTGACGCGGCAGACTTGGGCGAAGTGCGAAATTTGTTCCGCGGTGATCTTTCGCTTCCGCCAGCCATCGCGCAGCGCTTCGATCGCCACATCCACTCCGATTTTGTTGCGGTATTTGAAGCAGTCCGCCACCGTCTTGGCCGCGGAATAAATTCGAACATCCACGCCCTCAATGCGGTGATGTTCGACTCCATTGACAAACGCCTTGCCGGAAAATCTTACGATGCGCAGCGGCGGATGATCGACCCTGGGCTTGCGGCTTGCGGGGGTGACAGCCATCCAAACTTCCCACGGATTTTGTGTCGTCAGGCCGTGAAACCGAAGTGCCGAAAGAAGACAGATAGTTCCGCCAGACACCCGCTTGCACGCTTCCGCAAGGCTGTGGTTTTCGCTCGCCCCGGCATTGGCAAGCACGTAAACGCCACGCCCCGACTTCAGCAGCTTGCCTTCATCCGTCAGCCGGGCAAGATATCGGCGGGAAATCCCCAGCGGGGCCAGGTCGCGGGAGCGAATGATTCCTCCGCTCCGGGCCAGCCGGATGATCCGTTGGGTCGGGTTTAAAGTTTTGGTGATTGGCATAGTACAATCCGCCTGTAAATATCGGCAACTACAGACCAATTGTACACTCAAATTGGAGCCGCGTCGAGTTTCTTCGGGGGGCCGGGCTTCCAGCCCGGCGCAGACATGCCCATAGCAACATTTCAGCGGATGTCGTAGTGCCGGCGCAGTTTCCGGCGGCCAAGATGGCCACCCCCCATTTTTTCCCCTGGCGGTTGCCAACGGTGGGCTTCCAGCCCGCCGCAGCCATGCCCATAGCAACACCTCATCCGATGTCGCAGCGCAGGGCCGGTTCCCGCGGCCAGGATGGCCACCCCCCATTTGGGGCAGGCTTCCAGCCCGCCGCAGCCGCGGCCCTAAGGCGATGCCTTGTCTGCGGCCGCGGACCATTTTGCCGCCTTCTGCGGATTCTTCGGCACCCCAAGGCCGTCCTTGTACATAGTGGCCAACGCCGCCATCGCGCCGAGGCTGCCAGCGGCGGCCCCCTTACGATACCACGCCATAGCCGTGGCGTAGTCCACCGGCACGCCGAGGCCGTGTTTGTACATTTGGCCGACGCACCGCATCGCGGCCCCGCTTCCCGCTGCGGCGCTTTTGCGATACCACGCCATCGCCTTAGCGTAATCCACCGGCATTCCCTTGCCGTGTCTGTACATGCTGCCGACGAAGCACATGGCAAATCCGCTTCCCGCCGCGGCACCTTTACGACACCACTCCATCGCCTTGGCGTAATCCACCGGCACGCCGTGGCCCATTTCGTACAGGATGCCGATGAAAGCCATCGCGGTTCCGTTGCCATCCGCAGCCGCCTTGCGATACCACTCCATCGCCTTGGCGTAGTCCTGCGGCGCGCCTTCGCCCTGTTGGTACAGCAGGCCGATACCCCATGTCGCGCGTCCGTTTCCAGCCACGGAGCCCTTGCGCCACCATTGCATGGCCTTGGCGTAATCCACCGGCACGCCCGCGCCGTTGTCGTACAAATCGCCGATGCCATCCATCGCGCGTCCGCTGCCCGCCGCGACCCCCTTGCGATACCACTCCATGGCCTTGGCGTAGTTCACCGGGACGCCTCGGCCGGATTCGTACAGAGCGCCGAGGCCAGCCATCGCGCATCCGCTGCCCGCTGCGGCCCCTTTGCGGAACCACTCCATCGCCTTGGCGTAGTTCACCGGGACGCCGTGGCCGGATTCATACATAAGGCCGATGCTGGCCATCGCGCGTCCGCTGCCCGCCGCAGCCCCTTTGCGGAACCATTCCATGGCCTTGGCGTAGTTCACCGGCACGCCCTGGCCATGTTCATAAAGCCAACCGAGCCAAACCATTCGCTGGCGATTTCGCGCCACGGCGCTGCGCCGAAGATCGGTGGGCGCGGGCTCTGGACGCAAGGCGAGCGATGCCAGCAGCCCTGTGGCGACCAGCAATAACACAACAATTGCGCCCAGCAGCCAAGGCACCAATCCGCGCTTGGCGCGGCCGGGCGTTCCGCCAGTTCCCGGAGCAACGTTTTCAGCCATCGCGAAAGCCTTAACAATGTGATCCAGCCGCGGCGGTGGCCTCAAGGCTGCGACGCATGGGCCGCAGCGGCAGACCATTTCGCAGCCTTCTGCGGATTTTTCGGGGTGCCCAGGCCGCCGCTGTACAGCCTGGCGAGTGAGTCCATCGCGTACCCGCTGCCCGCTGCAGCGCCTTTGCGGTACCATTTCATGGCCTCGGAGTAATCGACCGGCACGCCCTGCCCGTTCTGGTAGAGAACGCCGATGTTATCCATAGCCAACCCGCTGCCCGCTACCGCGCCTTTCCGATACCATTTCATGGCCTTGGCGTAGTCTACCGGGACACCTTGGCCGTTGGCGTACAGGACGCCGAGGCCAGACATCGAAAGTCCGCTGCCAGCGGCAGCACCCTTGCGGTACCACTCCATGGCCTTACGGTAATCCGCGGGCACGCCTTGGCCGTTGTCGTAAAGACTGCCGACGTCGGACATTGCGCCGCCGCTGCCAGCGGC
>JAJZCU010000361.1 GCA_021828935.1 Planctomycetota bacterium
AGGCCAAGGCCGGGGCTATATAGCCGCCGACTTACCAGTGGGTGCGGCGCTCGCTTCCCGCGGCGCGCCTGTGCCGGTATCGTAGGGGCCATGCAGGTGATTCTTATTGCCAATTCGGAAAAGCCCGACGCCCTGGCGGCCGCGCATGATCTTGCCGCAACGCTGCGCGATACCGGCTGCCATGCCCCCGTGCTCACTGAGGCCGACTGCCAAACGCTCGCCCAGTTTCATCCCACGCTGGTGGTGGTACTGGGCGGCGACGGCACCATTCTTCAAGTGGCGCGTTACGTGGCCTGCCTGGAGGCGCCGGTGGTGGGAATCAACTTCGGCAAGTTAGGCTACCTGGCCGCATTTTCCATGGAGCAATTCAAACGTCATATGGCCACCGTGCTGGCCGGCCGCGCCCCGATTACGCAACGGCTTATGCTGCGGGCCGCGGTTCACCAGGTGGATCATGGCGCCGCCAATGCGCCACAGTCTCAGGCCCTCACCAGCCGGCCGCTGTATGAAAGTCTGGCTCTTAATGATGTGGTTATTAATGCGGGCGAACCATTTCGAATGATTGAAATGGCCGTGCGGATTAACGCCCACGGAACCACCCGCTTCCGCGGCGACGGACTTATCGTCTCCACCGCTTCGGGATCGACGGGGTATAACTTATCAGCCGCGGGCCCGCTGCTTTCGCCGGATGTCAACGCCATGGTACTCACGCCGATTTGCCCGCATTCGCTGTCTTTTAGGCCTGTGGTGTTGCCGGACCACGCCACGGTGGTGGTGATGCCGCACACGGTGAATCCCGGTACGCGGGTAAGTTTTGACGGGCAGGTGGGCGCCAATTTACTGGCAGACCAGGCGGTGGAAGTGCGCCGCGCGCCGCTGACCCTGGCCCTGGTGGAAAATCCCGATCTTTCCCATTGGGAAATGTTGGCGCATAAACTGCATTGGGCTCGCAGCCCGCAGCAATAATGGTGCGTTTATCGCAGCGGAACCGGCCGTAAACGCTGGCGTTTTTAACAACAAGTTTTTCGCTATCCTTTGAGAAATTCAGGAGCTATGCATGAGCCGAATCGATTTAACCGGCGCGGCGCCGACCGGGCCTGCGGAGGCCCCGCTCCGCGGCGCCGGCGAGCCGCCGGTGGCCCGCCCGCATTTCCGCACGGCTTGGTGGTCTGATTTCGCGGAGCTTTTTCGGGCGTTCCGCATGGCCATCCACCCGGCCAACATCATTGCGATCGTCGCAGCGCTGATCATGCTGTATGCCGCCGGATGGGCGTTCGACGCCGTTTGGGGAAGGCAGGTTGCGCCACAGGAAATCGCCCAGTATCAGGTGGACCGGCCGCGGGTTTATCAAAAAACAATGCGGGCGTGGCTGGACCATCGCCCGCGGCGCCTGCGCGGGCTGTTGGAAGACGCCCAGGTAAATGCCACGCCTGCACAAATTACGGCGCTTTCGGAAAATCCTGACGCGGCGTTCAACCGCCTGCGCGTGCATGATGAAAACAGATACCATGCAAAAATAGCCGCCCTGGCTGCGCGCACCAACCGCGAAATCACCCACAAAATACTGCCCTTTCGCCCGGCGATGCAACAGGAACGGCAGGAAGACCGTCATGCCACCGCCACGCTGGCGCGCCGGCTGGTTCAGGCCCGGGCCGTGGCCGGTCGGCCTGTATTCTACTCGTTTGTTAATTATGAGCGAGACCAGTTCCACATGCTCGTGGCCAACACGCTGGGCATCCTCCGGCTGGGAAATGTGCGCGCTTCAGGCATGGGAATGGCCCCGGCCCAGGGCGCCCCCGCCGCATTGACCATGGGGCTTTTTCCCCACCATCCCCGGCGCGTGGCCGCCACGCCCACGGTTGCCGGAAACCTTATTAACATGTTTTATACCGGCCCGGCTTGGCTGGTAACCGCCGCCGCCCCCATGCGCACCCGCCTGGGCGATACGGGCAGCCATGTGTTTCTGCGGCGGTTGGCGTATTTGTTGTCATTGCTGCTGCTGGTGGCGCTTTTTCTGGCGTTGGCGTCCATCGTGGGCGGCGCCGTCTGCCGCCACGCGGCGTGTCAGGCCGGCGGCGTTGAAACCTCATTCCTGGATTGCCTGAACATGGCGCGCCGCGCGTGGCTGGCCCTGGTGCAGGCGTGGCTGACTCCGTTCGCGGCCTTGCTGGTGCTGGCGCTGGGCCTGGCGCTGGTGGCGCTCGTGGGCGCCATACCCGCCGTGGGGCCGATATTCGTTGGCCTGTTTCTCATTTTGTTTTTCGCCGGCGGCTTTGTGTTGATGTTGATCATCCTGGGCGTATTGGGCGGATTTCATCTGCTGTTTCCAGCCATTGCCGTGGAAGGCCCCGACAGCTTTGACGCCGTAAGCCGCGCCTTTAGTTTCCTATTTGCGCGGCCATGGCGAATGCTTTGCTATGTTATTCTGGCCATCTTTTATGGCGTGCTGACCTATTTGTTTGTCGGTTTCGCGCTGTTTGTGGTGCTCTACGCCACGCATATTGCCGTGGGTTGGGGCATGGGCCTGTTCGGCGCCGGCGGAAGCACGCAGTTGGGCGTTTCGCACCTTAATACCATTTGGCCGGTTCCGCACTTTAGCCGCTATTTGACTCCGGTCAATTGGGCGGCGCTTTCTTGGCCGCAGGCCATTGCGGCAATTCTTGTCCGCTGGTGGGCATATCTGGTGGCCATGTCACTGGCGGCGTATGTGATTTCCTATTATTTCACCAGCAGCACCATCATGTATCTGCTGCTGCGCCGCGTGGTGGATGGCCAGGACTTCAGCGAACTGGCGCCCGACGACGCATTCCTGCCGCCCCGGCGCACCAGCACCGCCGAGGCGCCCGGCCCCGTGGTTGGCCCCGCAGCGCCCGTGGCCGGCGTCGCCGCGTCAGCAGCCCCGACCACCGCCGGGCCGCCGCGCTTCACGGAACTTACCGTCAACGCGCCGACGACTGCCACGGGCAAGTCAGAAGCTGGTACGTCAGCAGGCGGCGCAGAACCCGACGCCGACAGCGGCGCGCAAACCACCGCAGCAACCGGCGCCGAAACCCGCAATGATGTGGTCATCGTCACGCCCGACTCGCCGCCGCCCAACGCTGCCGTGACCGAATCAGCGGACACACAGACTACACCGGCGGCCGAACCGTTTCCGCCGTCCGCGCCGGAAGGACCACCGCAATGAACGACCCCCACCAGCTTGAAACGCTTGCCGCGCTGTGCAATCTTCCCACCGCGCCCTACCACGAATATTTTGTGATAGATCATCTGCGGGCCTGGGCCCGCCAGCGGCGATTGCCATTTCGCCAGGACGCCGCCGGCAACGTTTATATTACTTATCAACATGGCC
>JAJZCU010000362.1 GCA_021828935.1 Planctomycetota bacterium
AACGATTGGCGGAATATCACGCGGCGGCGTTGGTGCTGGAGACCGGCCGGACCATCATGCTGGAAAAAGAAGCGCTGCTAAAGCGCGCGGACGACCTGGGCATCGTGGTGATCGGGCGATCCGGCGACGGCGCCGCAACGCCATGAGCAGGCGCCGTCCAGATGGCCTGGCCGGCGGAGCCTACAGAAAATCGGGCAACACTTGGAGGCCCACGCGGCCTTGGCAGCCGGGGCTGGTGATTTGCCGCACCACGCGGGCCGAGCGCATGGAAGCGCGGCGTGCGACCGTGCTGATGTTGTTAGTGACCAGGAAACGCACGCGCTGGCCGACTTGCACGGGAATGTCACCGGCAAATTCCACCAGCAGGCCGGTTTCGCTGATGTTGCATGCCATGCCCACATAGAACCGCTGGGTGAGCAAGTCCATGACTTTCACCGGGCGGCGGACATCGTGCCGCGCCGCGCGACGACGTTCCCAGCGCCCCGTCTGGGGCTGGCGATGATGCGTGTTGACCCGCGTTTCCGACGGGTTAAAGAAAGAGGCGCTTCCATGCGCTTCCGAGATGCCGCCGGCGGCTGCAATCGGTTCGTCCATGCTACACTTCCTTAACTGAGGCGTGCCGAGTTGGAAAGTGTCAATAAAAGCGGGCGCCGCTACAGCACGCCGGTCGCTTTATAAGGGGCCAAACCGGAAAGAATTTCCGATATCAGCGCTGCCTTCTGCGTTTTGCTATCGACACTGCAAGATTAAACGCTTCAATAAAGGCGTTTGGTTCCCATAAAATAAAGTTTTTTTCGCGGTATGTCGTGGATCCATGGTTCGCCCGCTGCGCGAAGATGGTCATGCTTTGATCCTCACGCAAAGATGCCATCATTTTTAGCGGATCTCATTGATCGCGGGCCTTTACTCGAACCGGATCAATGTTCGCCCGGCCACACGTAGCCGTGATGTATCAGACCCTTGGAATGGTTGCCAACGCGAGAATTGCGCGTGCCCAGTAGATATCCCTCATAGATGCGCACGATCGGTGGTCCTATTAACATGACCAAAATGCTGGCCACCGCCAGCCACGGACCAAACGGCAACACATTTGGCTTCTTCATAATTTTTAAGACCAGCGCCCAAAGCAGGGCCACAAACGGCGCCATGAAAAACGCGACCACTGCCAGCGGGCCGCCCACCACCGCGCCCACTGCCGCCATGAAGTGCACATCGCCCAAGCCCATGGCCTGCCGACCAAACGCCAGCGTGCCGAAAATGCGCACCAGCCACACCAGTGCCCCGGCCACCAGCGCACCGGCCAACGCACCGGCAATGCGTGCATACACAAACCCCGCGGGCAGATGCCACGGCAGCAATGCGGCCACAACCGCCGCAAGGGCCGGAACCGCCAGAAACAGCAATTCCTTGAGGATTTCGCGCCGCGCGTGGGGGGCCGCGATTTCTTCCTCCACCTCCGCGGTCACGTCGGCCGCGTCGGCATTGCGCGGCAGGATACCAATGAAGAAGATTAGAATGCCGCCAGCTAGTGAAAGCACCGTGGCAGCGCGCCAAGGCGCGAGGGCCCACAGTATTGCCAAGATCAGAATGATCGCCAGCACCGCCATTAAGCTCAGCCGCTGGCGGGCAAAACCGGGTGGCCCCGGCGGCGGTTCGACGGCTGCATCTTGAGGCGTTGGATTTGTTGCGGCGGCGGCGTGTGGTTCTGCCAGGGGCTTACCGGCGCCGGTAGCAGCGGTCTCAGGACTTTCATCAGCATCCGCCTCTTCAGGAAAACTGCGCGGCAACACGCCCAAGTGCAGCAGCAGGCCCGCAAGCAGTAAACCCACCGCGCCGCCAATTGCCGCCTTTGCCCAAACACCGGTTGCGGCCGCCATCGGCAGGCCTGGCCGCTTCACAATGCACCACGCCAGCGCCAGCGCCACCAGCATGATGGGAATTTCCAACGGAATAATGTACCAGTCCGCATCAGTGCCGGCGGCAGCCAGAAGGCTGGCCGTAAAAATCCACTGCAGCGCGAGCACCGGCCAGGCCTGGCGAATATCCGCCAAAGTGCCGCCATGCCACCCGCCGACGGCATAGGCCAGATACAGCGCGGCGAAACAGACCCCTGTGCCCAGTTCAACCAACGGATAGCGCACGGCAATGGGCGTTTTGCACCGGGCGCAGCGGCCGCGCAGGATGAACCATCCCAGCACCGGCACATTGTGATAAAACGCGATCGGCTGGTTGCATTGCGGGCAGTGCGAAGGCGGCCAGTGCAGGCTAAGCTTGCCGGTGCGGCCGGCATAGGTGACGGCTTGCCCGCGGTAGGGCAGGCGCCAAATCGCCACATTCAAAAAACTGCCCGTGCAAAGGCCCAGGGCAAAGGCGAAGGCGGCGAAGAGCAGGGTTGCGATGGTCATGCGGCTATTATCGGCGGACGGGAGCGTGGAAGCCAATGCGGTGAACAGCACGGTGGAAAACGGGGCGAAGCAATATATAGCCCCGGCATTTGCCGGAGTGGCGCAACCGGCTGTTGATGTTCTCGTCAAGCTGAAAAGTAATCATCTGCAACGTCGCCGTGTTGCCGTGCCAACCCAACCGCGGCGGCCGGCGGCGCCATCCGCCTGGCCAACCGCTTGGTTCCGAACGCCGTCACGGGGTACACTCAACTACCGGGCGGCTTGGAAGGCCATCCTTGCACACGGAATTTGGGGGCAGGATTGCCAGGTTATTTTTTAGGAGCCGGCGTTGAATTGCTTACGCAAGATAATCTTGGCCGCGACGGCGGTCTGCATGGGCGCGCCGTCGGCTTTTGGAGGCTCGACGCAGCATGCCGCCGACGCCGCGCGGATGGCGCCCTTCGTGGCAACCCAGGTGCGGCGGCAGGTGGCGCAATACCAACTGCTGCGCGGCATCAGCTTTTCGGCCCATTACAAATACAAATTAACCAGCGCCGGTAAAACGCGGCAGTACAAAACAGTATTCAAATTCTGGGGAAAGCGCAATAATTACCGAATAGTTTATGGGAAATCCAAAGGGCGTTTGCCCGTGAATGAAGTAGCGGCCAGAAATCCCCGGCAATATGCCGTGTTGAATCGCCGAGACGGAGTGCTTTCCATCCGGCCGCGGCGCAAGACCGCGCAATTTACCTGGCTGGCGTTAAATCCGATGCTCTGGCCGATCGCATTTTTAACGCCGGTCCACGACCGGCTTTTTCATCAGTGGCTGAATTTGGACCGCGTCCTGCTGCACAATAAATTGCTGCGCGCACCGCCGCGCGGTGGTCCCCGGGCCGCGTAATAATATAATGGTCAACCAGGAACGGGGCATTATTTTGCACGTACACCTTAAAGCGGGACTTGA
>JAJZCU010000363.1 GCA_021828935.1 Planctomycetota bacterium
GCAAATCGTCGCCCGGCGGAAAAGCCTGGTGCGTCTGCTGTCGGTGCGGCGGGGCGCGCCCAATCGCGCGTGGAGCCATGTTCTGTACGTGGATTGCGGCCGCAAGGGCGTGACCATGTTCCGGTTATTGCCCAATGGCCACGCGCGGAAACTGGGGCATACCGATAATTCAGACTTAAACAGTTCATCGAGCGCTTATCAAAAATGCATGGCGACGCAATCGCAATATTCACATGGCGATGTTTTGTTCTGGGTACACCCCAACGCCATCACAACGTTCAACAAGGCCAAGGCCGCAAAGCCGGCCGGCGTAGTGTACGGTGATGAGCCGGCGACGGCGCGTTTTTCGTTCGCCACCGCCGTGGGACAAAAGTAGGAGCGCTTCTTATGCCCATCGCCCGTCGATCGCATGTTGAGCTGTTTAACTTTTCATTCTTGGATATTCTGGCCTGCGTGATTGGGCTGCTGATCTTTATTTTATCCATCGTGGCGATCACGGCCAGTCAGTCGCCGGCGCTGCGAAATGCTGCGGCCGGGCGGGCTGCGGGGTTGCGGCAGGCGCAGCGGGCGGCGGAACGCGCCCAGCGGCGGCTGGCGGCGGCGCAGATGAGTCTAAGCCACAGTGCGGCGGTGCTGACCAAACTCGGCGGCAGAAGCGGCGCCCGCCGGCGCATTTTGTTGCTGCTGGTGCGCCGTGGCAAATTGGCGCTGGCGGCTCACAGACTTAAAGAAAAGCTGTGGAAATTACGCCATACGCCGCTGAAAAACGCCGCGCAGAAGGCGGCCCTGGCGGTAACACGGGCGGATGTGCTTGCCATTCGCCGGCAAACCCAGGCCACGTTGGCCAAGCTGGCCGCCGCCGCGCAGTCACCGGTAAAGGAAATACGTGTTTATCTGCCATATGTGCATCCGACGGCCAGAATTGGAATTTTTGTCGAGCTATCGGGGTCGCGTTACTGGGTTTTGAACAACGTGAATTATCATGAAACCCTGCGGCATGCCGGAAAATACACGGTATACCACCGCCGAAAATCGGCGGCCGGCGCCCGGGTTGGCCTGCTTGTGCCTGGCCGCGTTCCCAACAGTTTAAATGCATTTGGGCCCAACGCGACATTGTTGGACTGCATCGTCCGGCCCAGCGCGTTCAACGCGTTCCGCGCGTTTCGCAAATGGGCCTGGGCGGCGGGATTTCAACTGCAATGGAAATTTTTTCACAAGGACCAGACGATTGTTTTGGTGCCGATGCATCGGGACCACAACGCGCAGTGAGCAAAACCCCGGCCAAGGCCGGGCCTATATAGCCGCTGGCTCGCCGGCGGTCGGGGCCGCGAACTTAGACGCATGTGACCATACGGAATGGTGCCTTGGGCAACCGGGCGTGTTGAACCGCGGATGATGCCGAGAACGCGGATACGACGAGCGTGACGGGACGAGCCATCAGAGCCGAAAGCGTCAGCGCCGGGCCGTGGCAGTTGGCTTCGCCGCTACGGACGCGACGATCGAATGCGCCGCGATGTGAAACCGCGGAAAGTGCTCATGGACGCGGATACGGACGTTCGGCCAAACACTAAATTGTCCTCGGCCGCCAGTAATTACGAACGGGGGATCACATGGGTTGCGTGGCCGGCGCCGAGGTGGCCGCGGGTCCGATCCACAGATTTCACAGATGGACACAGATGCGGGCGACGTATTGAACCGCGGATGACGCCGATGAACGCGGATACGACGGCCGTGACGGGCCGCCGTGCCATCAGAGCCGAAAGCGTCAGCGCCGGGCGGTCATTGCCGATCAGCGCCGGATTGCGCAAATGGATGCAGGTCAAACTGGCCCAGGTTTCGGGCGGCGCAGATGGTAGTTGTACACGCGAAATGGATCGCCGGTGGTTTCGTCTTCCTCGCTTACTTCACAAACTCGTGAGGTGTTTGGCCCCGCGTTCACCACGGACACAATGAGCGGAGGCATGTGCGTTGCCGTTTCTCCTTTCGGTATAAAAGGTTCGCCGGCCGGCGGTGCCCATTCATATTGGCCCAAGCCGGGAAGGATCGTCGCCGTGTCGGGTGTGGGAAGCGAGGACGGCGTTAAATCTCCTTTTGCAACCGTGAATGTCCTCGGGAAAAAATCGCCGGCGGAGCCCGCTGGCGCAACACGGCAGCTTGTATCGCCTGCGCGGCTGCTGAGCACAACTACGGGTTGGCTCTTGAACGTGTATGTGCCAAGTTTCACGTGCGTCACGGTCGACGCGGTGGGTGGACGGAAAATCTGTATACCGTTCCACCTGAATCCACAAATTGTTTGCGGCCACGTTTGTTTGTGTGCGCAACACCTCTCGTGCAGGTCGGGCCATGTCAGAAACCCAAAATTGGGGAGCGGCCATGGTCGCTTTTCGGAATTCGAGCTCCCCCAGTAAGGCATAATCGTGTTATTAAAGAACGTTTTTACAGCCTCCTTCGTATCCGGAACAAGCGCCACGTACCACGCGTTTGCCGCATATTCAAAAAGCAGTTCCGTTGCCGCGCCCACGATGGGATTTCCGCCGATAATTTGCGTTTTGGCTGCCGGATCCATTTCCGCGAACCCCGGAGATTCGGTTATCCGTTGAACGAGCCCAAGTTTCTTGCCTAGCTGAACAAAGAGGCTCGACCCTCCCTTAGAATTTTTCCCTTTATAATTCAGAAACGACTCCCATTCCTCGCGGATTCCTTTTGCCCCCTGCGCCGTTGCCACCTTTGCCTCGATTAGCACCGCATGTTTGGTTTCCTGTACCGCGTGCTTGCCTTCCAGCGCAGGCTGTTCTGTTTCGTCGCGGTGATCCAGCAACAGC
This sequence comes from Planctomycetota bacterium, assembly GCA_021828935.1. Taxonomy (GTDB): domain Bacteria; phylum Planctomycetota; class Phycisphaerae; order WQYP01; family WQYP01; genus JAJZCU01. Next base: position 2,823 of record JAJZCU010000363.1, read on the forward strand.
AGCAGATCAAGATCGCCGTAATCGGAAAATGATTGTTCAACCAGAATCTGCACGCGCGTTAAGCCTTTGAAATTGTTTGGTGGCTGCTTTTCGAAAGGAAATTTGCATAAACCAAGGAATTCTTCCGCCGCTTCCAAGGGTTTCTCGCAATGCAAAATATCATCGCAGATCGCGTTTGATCATGCCCCGCTCGGAATAGCCAAAGAGTTCCACCGGATGTTTTGAATTCTCGCACATCGTAGTCTCCTAAAAGCTTTCCTTGATAGGCAACAAAACAACGCGGGTGCCCGCGATACGGTCATGCAGAGACCGACGGCCGTTGAAATCGCAGATAACAAATAGGCCGTCAACTGCCCAATAAAGTTGACTCAGGGCCAGGATAAAAATTGGCAGCACATAGTCGGCTCTGACCGCCAGCGGCAATGTGAGCGGCATCAACAGAATCGGACCGACCAACGCCACGGCCCGAAGCCACGCGCGGCCGGCCCGCAGCGGGGCTCCATCCAG
>JAJZCU010000364.1 GCA_021828935.1 Planctomycetota bacterium
CTCCATCAATACCCGCATTAAAAATGCCCTTGATCCAAAGGGCGTGTTTGGCGAATGTTCCGCCTGACCAGAACCCCACAGCGCCAGAACCCGAATCGGAATATTTATGAGTGAATTAGCACACAAACCCCTGGCCCTGGACCAACGGGCGAAAGACGCTTTTCAGGCGTGTATTCATTGCGGGCTGTGTCTGCCGGCGTGTCCGACTTATTTGGAAACCGGCAGCGAACCGGAATCGCCGCGCGGGCGGCTGCATCTCATGAAATCGCTGGCCGACGGGCGCGTGCCCGCCACCGCCGCCGCCCTGGGCTCGCTGGACCACTGCCTTGATTGCCGCAGTTGCGAAACGGCCTGTCCCAGCGGCGTGCAATACCATGTGGCGCTGGAAGCAGTGCGGCCGCAAATCAGCCACGCCGCGGGCGGCGGCCGGAGGCGCGGGCTGGACTTTTTTGTGAAGCATATTCTGCCGTACCGCAGGCGCGTACGCTGGACCACATTGCCGCTACGCGCGGCGCAGAAAGTTGGCTTAAAGCGGCCGGCAGCCGCGATCACCGGTCTGTTGCCCGGTCCGGCTGGAAAAATGGCGCGCATGTTGCCGCCGGGCGCGTTGTGGCCGCGTTTTGGTCCGGCCTTCACGCCCGCGCGGGGGCCGCGGCATGGCGGCGTGACGTTGTTAATCGGCTGCGTGGGCGCCGCCGTGGGCGACAAAACCAACCAGGCGTCTATTAAACTATTGGCAATGGCCGGCTTTGACGTGCATCTTTTGCCCGCGGAGCCCTGCTGCGGGGCCATGGCCGCACACGCCAATGATCCCGTCCGGGCCCGTGAATTTGCCCGGCAGATGGTGGATTTGCTGGCGGCGCGCAACGATGATTATTTTGTTTCCCCAATCGCCGGCTGCGGGGCGCAGCTCAAGCATCTGCATGAACTGCTGGCCCATGACAAGGCCTACGCGGCACAAGCGCGCGACGTTGGTGCGAAAATCCGGGACGTGACGGAAATTCTGGCGGCGGCGCCGCTGCCCGCCCCCGGCGGCCAACTTAACATTACCGTGGCATATCAGGACCCATGTCACCTGTTGCACGCCCAGAAAATCGGCCGGGCGCCGCGCCAGTTATTAGAAAAAATTCCCGGCCTTTCGCTTGTGCCAATCGCGGAACCGGACATTTGCTGCGGCGCCGCCGGCACGTACAACCTCAGCCAGCCGGACATGGCCGCGTGCCTGGGCCGCCGCAAGGCGCAAAATATCATTGCCACAGAGGCGGACCTTTGCGCCACGGCCAACATTGGCTGTCAGTTGCAATTGCAAAACGCGCTGCGCGCCGCCGGCAGCGCCATGCCCGTGCGGCATGTGGTGGAGATTCTGGCCGAGCAATATCCTAACAAATCATGAACGCGCCGGCGGAACGCTCTATAGCCGCCGGCTTGCCGGTGGTTCGGGCCGCAAATACCAGCACGTCCCGCGGCGCGCACCGGCCGGCCCGCCCGCGCCAGCCTTGTCTGGCGTCAATTTTTCCTGACGTTTGGAATCGCTTCGGCATCGCGGCTAAAATACCCAATTTCGCCCCAACCACGGAAGACGCCCCTTAGCGGCCCGGCCGCTTCGGCCACGCATCCGCAGAATGGAACACCATGGCCTCTAAAACCATCCGCATCGTTCAAGCCCGCGAGCACAACCTCAAGGGCGTTGATATTGAAATTCCACGCGACCAATTGGTGGTGATCACCGGCCTGTCGGGCTCCGGCAAAAGCTCGCTGGCCTTTGATACAATATATGCCGAGGGACAGCGCAAGTATGTTGAATCGCTTTCCGCGTACGCCCGGCAGTTTTTGGAACAAATGCAAAAACCGGATTGTGACGAAATCTCCGGCCTGCCCCCCACCATCGCCATTGAACAGCGCAGCGGCAGCAGCAACCCCCGGTCCACCGTGGCCACCACCACGGAAATTTATGATTATTTACGCGTGATGTACGCCCGCGCGGGGCTGCCCCATTGCTACATTTGCAATCAACCCATTGCTTCACAAAGCACTTCGCAAATTGTTGATACCCTTCTGCGCTTCCCGGAAGGCGCCAAGATCATGGTGCTTTCGCCGCTCGTGCGCGGGCAGAAGGGCGCCCAGAAGGAAACGCTGGAAGCGATGACCCGCCAGGGCTTTATCCGCTGCCGCATTGACGGCGTGGTGCATGAAATAAAGTCCGCCCCCGCCATGGACAAAAACAAGGCCCACAATGTGGAAGCCGTGGTGGACCGTTTAATTGTTAAACCAGAAATCCGGCCCCGGCTGGCCGATTCCGTCGAACTTTCCGCCAAACTGGCCAACGGCCTGGTGCTGGTCACCGCGGAGCAAAACGGAAAGTGGACCGACCACGCCTACTCCACCCGTTACGCCTGCCCCGATCATCCGGACAGTTCCCTGGAAGAGCTTTCGCCCCGCCTGTTCTCCTTCAACAGCCCCTATGGCGCCTGCCCCGAATGTGATGGCCTGGGCACCATTCTGGAATTTGATGAAGACCTCATCGTACCCGATGACACGGCATCCCTGGATGCCGGCGCCATCGAAGCGTTCCGTCGGAATGGCAAACGCATGAACATCTTTTACAACCGGCTGATCAGGCAGTTCAGTCGCGATTTTGGCATTGACGCTTCCACGCCGTTTAAGGATATTCCCCCCAAGATTCGTACTATTTTAATGCGCGGCGCCACCGCCAAAGATGAGGCGACATACAACGCCTATTTTGAAGGCGTGCTGCCCAGCTTAAAACGCCGCTGGGAAAACACCGACAGCGAATTTGTTAAAACCCGCCTGCATCAGTACTTAAGCGAACAGCCCTGCGAAGTGTGTCACGGCCATCGGCTGCGGCCCCAGGCCCTGGCGGTGACGGTGGCGGGCAAAAACATTCGCGAAGCCACGGGCATGACCATTTCCGAAGCCCTCGTATTCTTTGGCAATCTAAAGCTGCCGCCGGAACAGACCGCCATTGCCACGCCGGTGCTCAAGGAAGTCTCCGCCCGCCTGGGCTTTATGAATGATGTGGGCCTGGGGTATTTAACGCTGGACCGGCAAACCGGTTCCCTTTCCGGCGGGGAGGCCCAGCGCATCCGCCTGGCCACGCAGGTGGGCTCCGGCCTGGTGGGCGTTTGTTATGTATTGGACGAACCAACCATTGGTTTGCACCAGCGCGACAACGACCGTCTAATCCGCACGCTCCGCCATTTAACAGACATTGGCAACACCACCATTGTGGTGGAACATGATGAAGACACCATTCGCGCGGCGGATTATTTAATTGACGTGGGCCCCGGCGCCGGTTCGCA
>JAJZCU010000365.1 GCA_021828935.1 Planctomycetota bacterium
TTCAGTATTCTTTGCGAAAAACTCGCATTAAATTGGAAGGACATTCTTATGGCTCAGCCCTGGCAAATGCCACAAAGCGATGAAACCACGCCCGCCGAGGGCGCCCCCGCAACCGAAGTGAATTTTGATGAAACCAACGCCGACGCCCCCGCGAAGAAGACAATCGACAAGGGCACGGCCATTATGTTCGCCATTTTTTTAAGCGGCGTGGCCATGATCTACGTGCTGGGCGTGCAGACCAAGCCCAGGCCGGTTTCCGCAGCCACGCGCGCGGCAAACACCAAGTTAAACGTCCAGATCGCGCAGTTGCTGCGCCGCGCCCCCGCGGCAAGCAAGGCTCTAAAGGTGGCCAGCCCCACGCAGCGGCTCATTGCGATGTTTTATAAATATCCCGGCAAGGAATCGCCGCCCCCCACCACGCTGCGCCCCCATCCATTTGACCTGCACCTGCACCATTACAAGCCGCCGGTGGTTGTTTCCAGCTTTAACGCCGCCGCACTGGCGCGCCTGCGGCTGCGGAAGCTGGACCAATCATTGGCCGGTATGCGGCTGGAAACCATTTTATACAGCGGCCCCTCATCCACAGCGATGATTAATAACAGTCTGGTGCAGACGGGGTCAAAGATCGGCAAATTCGTCGTGGCCGCCATTCATCCCAACGTGGTGCTTCTTTCCTGCGAACATAAAACATTTACGCTGCGCCTGCCGTCGCAGTAGTCCAAACGCAAAGCAGCGCCAAGCCGCACCTCGCCGTCGCCCGGGGTTTAGACGATGGGCTGCGCCGAATCAACAGGGCGCAGCGGAGCCGCGACCAAAGCGAATTGAACCGCGGACAGCGCGGGATCAGACCCTTTTTTAGTCCATCGCCAGCGACGATCGTGGGCCGATGAAGCAAGGAATCCAGGATGCTTAAATCAAAATTTGACAGCGCCCAAGGCGGCTTTGGCGATTCCCCGCATCCTGAAGAGTTCCTGCAGAACTTGTGGACGCCCAACCAGCAGCCCGCCGCGCGCAAAACTGTGGAGGAAATATTGCTGGAAAATGGGCACGTCACGCAGGAACAACTCCAGCAGGCCCGCACGCTGCAAAATACCGCCCGCGGCAAGAAAATCTCGCAGATATTGCTGGAAATCGGCGCAGTACAGGAGGAACATGTCCAGGAAGCCACCGCCAACATTTTGCGCCTGCCCTTCGAAACCGTCGATATGCGCCTGGTACACAAAAAAGCTTACGATCTTTTACCCGCTGATTTCATGCGCCAACGCGGCTGCATCTGTCTGCGCATCGACGACGCCGGTAAGCTCACGCTGGGCATGGTGGACCCGGCCAATGTCTTTTTGCTTGATGAAATAAAGCGCCGCACCAAGGCCGCTTTCGTTCGCCCGGTGGTGGTTTGCCAGGGCGCCATTCAAGCCGCCATTGACGCCACGAACAGCGCCGGCGAAAGCGCCGACAAATTCGAATCCATCATTAAGGATATGAGCGACGAAGCCGTTGAAATCGTCGCTGAAGAAAAGGAAGACGTCACTGACCTGGCCAAGGCCTCCAGTGAATCGCCGGTGATCCGTCTCGTGAATTACTTGATTTTTGACGCGGTGAAACAGGGCGCCAGCGACATTCACATTGAGCCGCACGAGCGCCGTACGGTGGTCCGCTACCGCATTGACGGCGTCCTGTTTGAATCCATGAACCCGCCCCACCAAATGCAGGCGCCGCTGGTTTCACGCCTGAAGATCATGGCCAATTTGGACATTTCCGAGCGCCGACTTCCGCAGGACGGGCGCATTCGCACGATGGTGCATGGCCGGCATGTGGATTTGCGCGTGAGCACGCTGCCCACTCAATTTGGCGAAAAAACGGTCATTCGTATTCTTGATAACCGGTCCATTTCGTTGGGCCTTGAGCAACTGGGCTTTGGCGAAGACATGCTGACCATTCTTCGCAAACAAATCGAACGGCCCAACGGCATCATATTGGTAACCGGCCCCACCGGCAGCGGAAAAACCACCACGCTGTATTCCTGCCTGCGCTGCATGGACGGCGCCCGCATGAACGTAAGCACGGTGGAAGATCCGGTGGAATACCATCTTGGCTTTGCCAATCAGGTGCAGGTACACGAAAAAATCGGCCTGACATTTGCGGCCGCACTGCGCAGTTTGCTGCGCCAGGATCCCGACGTGATTATGATGGGAGAAATCCGCGACGCCGAAACAGCCCACATTGCGGTGCAGGCTTCGCTCACGGGCCATCTGGTGCTTTCCACCCTGCACACCAACGACGCCCCCAGCAGCGTCACCCGGCTTATTAACATTGGCATCGAACCATATCTTATCAGCGCATCGCTGAATACCGTGTTGGCCCAACGGCTCATACGCCGCATCTGTCCGCTCTGCAAGGAGAAACTGCCGAACCTGGACGACGAAATGCGGCAGTTTTTAACCACGCAAGGCTTCGACCCGGACCATGTTTTCCACGGTAAGGGCTGTCAGAGCTGCCGAAACACCGGGTACAAGGGACGCACCGGAATTTACGAACTATTGGTGCTTGACGACGTGGCGCGCGACCTGGTGGTGCGCAACCCCAGCGTGAACGAATTACGCCGCATGTGCCGCGAACGCGGCATGATCGGCCTGCGTGAAGACGGCCTGCAGAAGGTCGCCGCCGGCGTAACCACCATGGAAGAGGTGTTGTCCGCCACGGAAAGCGTGATGTAAGGCACGTCCGCCCGGAGGCCGCCCGTACGCGGCGGATGGGCGGCTGGTCTTTTATCCGGCGTTCATCTTTTCCGCCGCCTGTGCCGCTTCTTCCACCGCGCCTACATACATGAATGCGCCTTCGGGCAGGTGGTCCCATTTGCCTTCCACAATCTCGCGGCAACTGCGGATGGTCTCGGCCAACGTGACGTTTGAACCGGCCTTGCCGGTGAACACTTCGCCCACATAGAACGGCTGGCTGAAGAAGCGTTCAAGCTTGCGGGCCCGGGCCACGGTCATCTTGTCTTCTTCATTAAGCTCATCCACGCCCAGAATAGCGATAATATCCTGTAAATCTTTGTAGCGCTGCAGCGTGCGCTTCACGCGTTGGGCCACGGCGTAATGTTCGGCGCCAATGTAATTGGGGTCCATGATGCGGCTGGAACTCTCCAGCGGGTCCACCGCGGGATAGATGCCCTTTTCAGCGATGCTACGGCTCAGTGATGTAAATGCGTCTAAGTGCGTGAAGGCAGTGGCCGGCGCGGGGTCGGTTAAGTCGTCAGCCGGCACATAAATGGCCTGCACGGACGTGACCGCGCTGATAAGATATGGTTCGATGCCA
>JAJZCU010000366.1 GCA_021828935.1 Planctomycetota bacterium
ACCCGGCCAGCCGACGCTTACGTTGAACCTGGCCACCGGAAGCGTTGGCGTGGACACATCGGGCCAAGCACCCACCACATTCAAACTGCTTGCCGGCATGATGAACAATGGCACGCCCGGCACGTTGCTAATCAACGGCACGGCCCGCCCCTATTCCCACGGCGTGATGCTGCCGATTGCTAAAATACCGGCCAATGTCCATATGCATATCGCGCAGGCGCCGCTGGCTTTGGCAAACCCCATACTCGCAAGCACATCCCATCCCTTTTCTATCAGCGGATTGATGAACGGGCGCCTGGCCCTGGTGCAGCATTCCAGCGGCGCCGGGCGGGCAACCGGGCAATTAACATGCGCCAATGCCGCCGCCGCAGGCCCGGCACTGCACGGCGACAAGCCCCAACTCGGCACTGTCATCATCCCCATCAGTGTTTCATGGAACGCCGCGACGGTCCACATCAAAACGCTGCGGCTCATCAACGCCCTGGCGTCGTTGGGCGTCACCGGCACGTATGCCCGTGCGGCTTCCACTGCGTCCGGCGCCCCGGCCGGGCCGCAAGCATCATCCAACCTGCGGATACAGGCCAATCTGGCGCTGCCTCTTCTGGCCCGGCAACTCCCGCACACGCTGCATTTACAAAAGGGCGTGAGCATCACCAGCGGCACGGCCATGGCCAAGGCCGACATCACCGGCACGGCGGCCCGCCACATTATCAATGCAAATTTATTAATTCAATCAGTAAAGGGAACCGCCGCGGGCAAACACATTCAATTGCAGCCGCTGGCCCTGAACGCCGGGGCGATGGCCGGCAGTACCACGCGGCTGTTAAGCGCTCGCCTGGCGATGCCCGGCGGCGCCCTGCCCGCTGCGCAGCAGACGCTGTGGGTTTCCGCCACGCCGCTGAATCACAACGGGGGATACAAGGCCACCATGCATTGCGTATTAAACGCGGCCTATCGGCAGTTGGCCCAATTTGTTAATTTGAAAGGCAAGACCGCATCCGGCACAATCAACGGGCAGTTTCAGGTGGGCAGCCTCACGAAAAGCCCCGCCCCATTTAGCGCGGCCATCGCGGCAAACAATCTGCATCTCGTGGGCTTTGGTTCGCATCCAATATCCGAAACCGCGGCGCACTTAAGCCTGACGCACGGCCAGGTGCAACGCACCAATGGTTCGATCTCCGCAATTTCCTGCACCCTGCAGGCCAACGTTGCCCAGGGCGTCATTGCCCCTTCGCCTGTGCATCTGACGCGTCAGGCGAACGGCAGTTTCGGCGGCGGCACGACGCTGCGCATCGCCAGTTTAAATCTCAGCCGCCTGGCCGGCTATTTCCCACCCAGCGTTCTGCAGGCACGCAAACTGGCCCTTTCCGGCGCGGTTGGCCAATCCACCATCACTGTGGCCCTGGTCAATCAAGTGGCGCATGTTGCAATCGCCCTGTTTGTTCCGCAAGTCACCGTGCGCAGCACCAACCCCAAATTGAGCGGCGCCGTGTTCGTGCAGAAGAATCTGCGCTTTGCCTGCAGCGTGCGTGATCCGCTGAAAGGCAATGGGCCCGGAAACATCAGCGGCGTGAAACTGACCACCGGCAACAACGCCATCCAAGTGGCTGTGGGCAAGCCAATCATCTTTTCCCGCAGTGCCGGTAAGGTGGTCTCAGCCGAAGCACAGTTCGTGCATGCGGGCGCGAGTCTTGACGCATTGCGGCCATTGTTGGTGGCGTGCGGTTATCTACAGCCTGCTTCCACTCTGCACGGATATGCGTCGTTTGACGGCAGCGCCAACTACACGACGACCAAAACCTTTGTGGGGTTCCTGGCCCAGCTTAATGGCTATCAGTATATCGCAGCAAAAATGAAACAAACGCTGCCGCCAGCCAATCTGATCGCGCGCGGCAGCGGCTGGTACGTGCCCGCAAAGAAACAATTCACCGCGGTTTCCCCTATTAACTTTTCAGAGCACGCCGTCACCGGGCCCGGTTCGGACAGCATGGTGCTGGCCAAAGGCAGCGCGCTTTCCAGCGCGCCGGGCGTTCCTTTGAATATCCACGCCATGCTCCATTATGACCTGGCCCGCGTGAGCGCCCTGTTGGGCCCCTATCTGCCCGCCGGCACGACCATGTCCGGCAAGCGCAGTGAAGCCATTGTCATTGGCGGCCATCTGGCCAAGGCCACCGGCATGGCCAAGCTGCGCCCCGTGATCATTGCCCCCATGCAATTTGGATTTGATAAAATTTTCTGCGACGGCGCCACCCTGGGGCCCGGCAACGTGCAGTTGCAGATGGCCAATGGCCTGGCCACCATCAGCCGCACTTCCATTCCCTGCAACGGCGGCACGATGCAACTGGGCGGCCATGTGAACTTTGAACAAACGCCGCCCGTGTACACGGTGGACCATCCGCTGGCCCTGGCGAACAATATCAACTTAAACGGGCAGCTTAGCGCGGGGCCACTTAAATTTTTACCGCTGGTCTGGGGCGTCAAGGCCAGCAAGGCGAAATACGTGCATGTCGGCGGTCTTTTAACCCTGCATCTGCAGGCGGCCAACATCCCGCTGAATTCCGTGGCCATGAAAACCGCGGGAACCGCCGCCGGCACGGTGAGCATTAAAAAATTGTCGGCCAACACGCCGCTGTTCGCCACGCTGACCAAACTCGTCGGACCGTTCATGGGCGCCAACGGTTCAACTCTGGCGCTCAAAGACAGCGGCCTGCGCACGACCGCATTCCATTTGGCCAACGGAAAAGTCAGCTATAAACATCTCAAATTGCTGTTGGAAGCCTACGGCGCAAGTTTCACCGGAACCGCCGGGCTTGATAAAACCGTCAACATGCGCGTCACCGTCACCGGCAAGGCTTTGAACGTGCCCATTCCGCTGGCTCTGCACGGCACGATGTCCAAGCCGAAGCTGGCCCTCAGCGGCAATGCGCTAAAATCGGGGCTCAAGCAGTTGCCGGGATTGCTTAATAAATTCCACGTATTCGGAAAGAAAGGCTCCGGCAAAACGGGCGGCGGCAAGAAGAAAACAAACGGCGTCTCAAGCGTTTTACAGGGCTTGGGCGGGCTGCTGAACCAAGGCAAATAAGCCTTCGGCGCGGGGACGCAATGCCGCCATCCGCCGGCCGAAGTCCCGCCGGCGAACGCGGCGCGCCGGATCGCGACGGCCCGGCGCGCGGACATTGCGTCATGTTGCACGGCGCCACCTCACGCGGTACGTTATACGCATGGCAATTTTAGACGACATTCTGGCTCACAATTCGCAGTTTGTGGAACAGCGGCTTTATGAGCCGTTCCGCACTGATGTTTTTCCCGATAAA
>JAJZCU010000367.1 GCA_021828935.1 Planctomycetota bacterium
CGGCGTGCTGCGAACTTATTAACAATGAAATAACAGAAAATGCAGCGGCCGCGCCGAGGCTCAGACGGGGGCTGCGCGTTCCGCGGGCGACGGTGACAAGCAGCCCCAAAAGAATCAAGAAGCAAACCGCGGCGCCAAGATAGGCCGGTGCGGCCCAATCCGACGCCACCTGCGTGAGTTCCATCCGAGCCAGGTCCGCGATGAGCGTTGCAAGAAAGAACGCGCCAAAAATCGTGTTGCCCCTGCCGGCGGCGCCGCCGCGGCCGGACGGCACGATAGCGGCCGGAGCCGGCGACCCCGGCGAGTCATTTCCGTCGACCCGGTGCATCAGTCTCCGCCTTTCTTCGCACCAAACCACGGTTTGCAACCGGTTTGCAATCAGCGTAGGCGACCCGCAGCGCCGTCGCATCAATGCACGCCCACGCCGCCACACGGAAATAGCGCCGCCCGTTCACGGTTGCGCCCTGTTCCGCATGCACGCGATCAAAAGCCTTTCGCGAACAGGCGCTGCATTTCGGAGTTTCTTCCCGCGGCCCCGCGGATAGCCGCCGGTCCGTTATCAATTTTTTTGGCCAGGAAAACCATGCACAACCCTTGGTATTTTGGCTAAATTTTACCGCCCGCGGACCCGGCGCCAAACAAAAATTGCGGCATGCGGCGCAGGTCGCCGCCCATCAGAGCCGAACGCGTAAGCGCCCGGCCGTCGCGTGGTCGCGAGCAGAATCCTCTCTCAGACGCTAACGCGGCGCCGCCGCCCCCCCGGCAGCACCCTCCCCCCGGCCGCTCCTGCTGCAATCCTCATCGACCCAAAATGCTGTGACAAAAAGCCCAGAGCAACCCGACGGCCGCGCAGAAATTGGCCGCGGTCCACACCCTCCACAGTGGTAGCGATTTGCCCCTGGCGGCGGATCCGGCGAATACCCCCCAACTGACAACGGACGTCGCCATACCGAAACTTGCCCACGCGACGATGACAGGGTACAGAACCAGCCCGGATGCGGGCCAGACGCGGAGCTGCCCCGGGGCGGCACACGCCAAATGCAAGCATCAGGAGCGTCGGCGCCGTTACGAGCATCATCCGCATTGAGGCCAGGCGCGCAAGGCCCGCGTTTCGGCCAACCTGGCCACAAAAATGAGACCACAGAAACCACGAGGCCAGAAAAGCGGGAATCGCCGTCACCAAGCCAAGGCAGTCGCCCGCCAACGCCGCGGCACAAACAACCGCCCACACCAATTCGACGCCCGGGGGATCGTCGGCGCGCGAGCCGGCAGCGGTTGCCGCCATGTGCGATACTCCCGCAACGGCAATCACGGGCAGTGAGCAGACGCAGAAGCTGCCGAATAGCGCCCACGCCATGCAACGGGACGACATGGCTGCCGCGCCGAGGGGATTTGCGGTAGACGGAAAAACTGCGGCGCAGGCCACTGGCGGCGCAAACGCCCAGCACAACGGAACAGATAATAAGATGACGTCGCCAAAATAGGGGCGCATTGCGCCCTTTTCCAACAGCCTCGTAAACAGCAGCAGGGCCGCAAGCAGTGCGCTGCCTAAATAGCAAACCCATCCAACGCGCAGGGATCGCAGGAAATAGGCAAGGGGCGTAGTCTCAGGTCTTTTTGGCACGTAACATCCGGTAAACGCGGGCGGTTTCTTATTTTAGCACCTTTATAACGGCGCCGGCAGAGCCGACGGTGTCGTCCAACTCAAACCCACCGAGCGGAAGGGCGCTGTGCAGTCCCTCCTGAAGAAGATTATTGAAAAGGTTGTCTGGTATAACGGGTATTTTTTCGTAGCCGTGCCAGCGGGCCGACCCAGTGTCCAGCCCGCCAGCTCGAAGCCCCCCCCTCCGAAATTTGGCCGCAGTTCGTGCTGAACGTATCAAACGGTTTCTTGTACTGCCGCTTCGCGTACTTGAGCATTTTCGCGTCACTGCCCTTCGCAGTAACGACGTAGATCGACTTTTTATACGTCGTGCGATGACTTCGGTCATCCAGAAATTGCTTAATTGTTTTATAATGCCGATGCGCGTTGTTGTGCGGATTCGGGCCGCCGTTTTTTGAAAAATAATCCCAGCCCGCCCCGGGGACCCAATTAGGACGGCCACATGGCCGTACGGTCCGGCTGAGGATCGCTGCGCCGCGCTTGCATTGAGGCGGAGCAAAACGTCCAACCCGAACGGGTCCGCGCTGTCGGCGGCCCCACCCAGCTCGATTTGGTACCTGTTTGCCCCATTAATATACCCCGCCGGATCCTGTTCGATCCAATTGCCCAGCGTTGGCGAGTAGTCGCGGTGGCGGAACAAGTACAGGCCGGTGATGGGGTCGAAGCGGCCGCAGTAGCCCCACCCATTCATGGTGGGGCCTGCTACGCGGTGAGCAAGATCCTTGGATATTGGAACGTCCAGGGCGCACGGTCACCACGCCGTAGAGCGTGTAGATGTAACGTTGCGTGACCTGCCATGTGGCGCCGACAATGCCCACGGTGGCCGTGGTGTTGAAGTTTGCATCGTGCTGGTAATAAATTCTTTGCGCTGGTTGGATCGTTCCGTTAACGTACGTATCGCGCGACACCATGGCGTCGATGGTCGCCCACACGGCAGGGTGGGCATAGCACCGCCCATTTATGGCGGCGCCCCGTTCCGCGTTTACGCGATCCATCCTGCCTCGCGAAAACGCGAAAGATTTTTTAGCTTGATTGTGAGAATTCCCGTGGAGCGCGAACGGAGCGTTCGCCGTCTTCCGTTGCGGTCCGACGGCAAGGCGACACACGCCGCCATGCCCGCGTCGGCAAGTGCGGTCGTCAATTTTTTCAGCCAGGCCCACCATGTACAACACCTCCGCATTTCTCCAAATCTTACCGCCGCGCGAACCCGGCGGCAAACAAAAAAATGGCGGGCCCCCGGGGCTCGCGCTATCGCCCACCAGAGCCGAACGCGTCAGCGCCGGTCCGTCTTCGCCAAAAACAGCCTAACCGCGTTCCGCCGGTCACGAAAAACTACTGCCAGAATTATTTAGACGGTGTTAAATCGGTCGCCGCCTGAAAAATTCTCATCCGCAAGATATGACAGTAGCCCGCGGCACGGCAATCGTCCCGGTGCTGCGCCCATGTGCCACATGTGCCTGTTACGGAAACTTTGCGAATGTCACGCGTCCGTCGGCATACCCGGCTACGTACCACCTGTCCCACGTGGCGCGCTTGGCGCGAAGCACCACGCGGTCCGACCATCGCTTGGTTGCCTGTGCGCCGGCGCCCGTGTAATTAAAGGCCCGCGCCCAGGCATCTCTGCCCCGTGCCTGGCCTAAGCCCGC
>JAJZCU010000008.1 GCA_021828935.1 Planctomycetota bacterium
CGCCATCATTGCGCATGCGGCTGCCGCGGCTCATGCTGCGAAAATCATTCTGATCTTCAATGTACCGCTCAATTTCGCGTTCGCTAATTTCGTTGGCTTTGGTATCCGTGGCGGCGGTTTCCGGCGGGTGAACCACTTCATCGGGCACCCCGGCGACCGCCGTAAGGTCCGGCCCCTGGTCAAACTCGGAATCACGCCGTTCTAACACCGGATTGGTTTGCAGTTCCTGTTCAATGCGTTCCTCCAGCGCCATCAGCGGCAACTGCAGGATTTCCATGGACTGAATCATGCGCGGGGCCAGCTTCATTCGCTGTTCCATTCGCATGTGCTGGGAAGTGTCTAATCGCATGGAGTTTTTCCGAAGATTCTAGCTTTCTCACGCCGCTATGTCGGCTCACGATAAGCCATACTATAGCATGACTTGAGCCACGGGGACATTTCAGGTCGCGGCACGGCACGCGACGAATTTTGCCACGCCGTCCGCCAGTCGCGGCTCATAGCCAAGTTTCACCTTAAAGAAACCTATGAGGGAACGCAATACGCCGCCGACCGTTATTGGCCCCCCGCGGGCTTCAGCCAAGACTAGGTCAGCGAACTATCGCGATCGGCATTCGGCCGCACCAACGGTGCGTCGCCAGCCCCCGGCCTCGGGCCGCTTACCACTTCAACGCTGGTGAACTCATCCAGGTTCAACACGCTTTTTTCGCCGTCGGCTTTTTCGATAATCAGCCGATCCAGCCACAGCCGCCCATCCTGGTTGCGGGCAAACCAACTGCCTGATTCCTGCCGCTCCTGGCGCACCACCGTGCCGCTGACCACAATACTGTACACGTCATCGCGCTGCGGAATCTGTTGCGTGACGCGCACCACCGTGCCGGGGGCATATAGCACGGTGGTTTGGCTGACGTGTAGGCCCGTTGATAGCTGTCCTTCGTTCACGCCGCTGCTCCGTTCTTACCGTTTGAGTGCCATACCATAGGACCGCAAAATACCCACGACTCCGCGGCGAATCAAGCTCACCGCGATCGCCGCCAAAAGAATCATCACCACCTTGTTAATCACCGAAAGCGCGGGCCGCCCAAACACCTTGACCACCACCTGACTATGGTACATGGCCAGATAAAGCAACAGTAAATTCAGCACCAGCGCCACGGCCACCATGCCCACCACCACCGCCGAACCCATCTGCAGCCCATATTCAAGGCGGTACTTGGGGCCGTACGTGCTCACCAGCAGCAGCGTGGTGGTCATGGTGGCCGGTCCAACAATCAGCGGAATCGCCAGCGGAACCACACTAATCTGTAGCCCGCCGGCGTCGGTGATCTGCCGCAATTCCTTCTGATCGTTCACCGCGGCCTTTCCCGGACTTAACAAATCCACAATGCTCAACACCACCAGGAGCAGGCCGCCGGCAATTTGAAAATCATAAAATCGCACCCCTAAGATCGTGAAAATGGTCTGGCCCACCACCAGAAACGCCACCGCCGTGATCGCCGCCACCAACGTGGCGTGCCGCGCGATGCGCCGCTGCGTGGCCACCGGATAATGTTCAGTTAAGGCCAAAAATAGCGGCAGCACGCCGGCGGGGTCGATGACCACCAACAGGGGCAGGAAAATCAGGAGGAAATCATGTACCATGCAGCTACCGTTGAAAGACCCGTTTTTTTTAGGGCGCCGCGGCGGAGATTGGTTCACTCACACTACGTTTACACCGCCGGTCTCCTATAATATCGGTGAGAACAAGATGCCTGATTCGCAAAACAAATTCGACATGTTCAATGGCGGCCAGCGCCGCGGCTTCTTTTCCCAGTTGCTGGGCGAGGCACTATCCCCTTTGTCCAACATCGTGGAACGGCAGGTGCAGCCAATTTTGGACATGCTCGAACAGCCCATCGGCGAGCCCGAAATGCCCGCCTACGACGCCGGCGACATGGCCGGCCCGCCCGAACGCTATCTGCGGCCACCGGGCGCCCTGGCGGAAGCTGATTTTGCCCAGGCTTGCACCCGCTGCAATAAATGCGTAGAGGCCTGTCCCGCGCAATGCATTCGGCTGGACATTGCCGGGGTTGATGCCGAGGGCCTTCCCTACATTGTGCCGCGGGAAATGCCCTGCGTGGTTTGCGACACCCTGGCCTGCATGCCCGCCTGCCCCACCGGCGCCCTGAAATTGGTTCCGCGTGAACACGTAAAAATGGGGCTGGCCAAGGTTGACACCCAGTTGTGCCGCCGACATGAAGGCGAAGATTGCCAACTGTGCGTGCAGGCCTGCCCCATTGGCGAAACGGCCATTACCATCAGCGCCGCCACCGGCAAGCTGCGGGTGCGGCGGCAGGGATGCATCGGCTGCGGCGTGTGCGAACAGGCCTGCCCGGTTGAACCGGCGGCCATCCAAATACACCCGCTGGCGTCCGGCCATGATATTTTAATTTCCTAATGGGGCTCCACATTTAATTATTTATTTTATCGGCGGTTGCATGGGCGCGGGCATGGTTGAAGACACAATCAATGAAAAGTCTCAGGACCGTCCCGCGCGGCCCGCCGAAGCCGGCCCCGACTCTTGCGCCCCCGCGGACGACATGGCGACAATCCGCGTGCTGCCCATGGCTTTGGTGAACAAAATCGCCGCCGGCGAAGTGATTGAACGCCCCGCCAGTGTGGTGAAGGAATTATTGGAAAACGCCATTGACGCCGGCGCCACGCAAATTACCTGCGCCATCGAAGGCGGCGGCCGGGGCCTGATCCGTGTCACCGACAACGGCGGCGGAATTCCCCCCGAACAGGTTCCCCTGGCCTTTGCTCAACACGCCACCAGCAAAATACAAACGGTGGACGATCTGTTCGCCATCGGCACCATGGGTTTCCGCGGCGAGGCCCTGGCTTCCATTGCCGCCGTGAGCCATACCACCATGATTTCACGCCATCGCGACCGGCCCGACGCCTTTCGCTTTGCGGCCGCAGACGCCGCCAATTCCGCCGGACAGCCCTGTGCCGCACCCGTGGGCACCACGGTGGAAGTGCGCGATTTGTTTTACAGCGTTCCAGCCCGCCGGAAATTTCTTCGCAGCGACGCCACCGAGTTCGGCCACATCCATGAAATCGCCCTGCGCATCGCCCTGCCGCACCCCAACGTAGCCATTGGCTTAAGCCACAACGGCCGCAACGTGCTCTCTCTGGCCGCCACGCCCGACCACCGTTGGCGCGTGGCCGAGGCCCTGGGCAAGGAACTGTACAGCGCCCTGATCCCAATCAATTTAACCGCCAACGGCGTGACCGTTTCGGGCTTCGCCGGTTTGCCTGAACTGGCCCGCCCCACGGCGCGCCTGCAATACTTGTTTTTAAATCAGCGATTCGTCCGCGACCGCTCCATTCTTCACGCCGTTAAGGAGGCCTACCGCGGATTGATAGAACCCGCCAGCCAGCCCGCCGCGGTTATTTTTTTATTCATGGACCCAATGGCGTTTGATGTTAATGTTCACCCGCAAAAAACCGAGGTGCGCTTCCGCGAATCAAACGGGCCGTTCCGAACCGTGCTGGCGGCCGTGCGGGAACAGTTGCTGCAGGCCGACTTAACGCCCGCGGTGAAGGTGAATCCCGACGATCCCGGCGCCCTGCCCCCGGAAGCCGGGGTGCAGGAACACCGCCAGCGCGTGGCCGACTTTTTCCAGCAGGGTCCGCCGCCGCAGCCGCGCCTGGCCTTTGGCGTGGAAAATGGCCGGCGCGGCAGCGCCGGAGGCGGGGGCTCTTATGTGGGCCGGCCTTATACCCAAGGCGCCGGGCCAAGCGCCGGCGGCGGCGCGTCGCACGGAAGCGTGCCCTTTGCCGATCCATTGGAAACCCTGCGCGCCGCAGCGGCCGCGTTGCCCAAAGATTCGCTGGACCCCGCGGGCGTATCGGGCGTCTCCGGAGGCGCCGCCCTGGCCCGCCCTTTTGTGCAGGTACACCACAGTTACGTGGTGGCGGAAACCGCCGATGGCCTGGTCATCATTGACCAGCACGCGCTGCATGAGCGCATTATTTACGAAGATTTGTACGCCCGGGCCACCCGCGGAACCCTGGAAGCCCAGCGCCTGCTGATGCCTGAGATTATTAACTTAACGCCCCCACAACAAGCCGTGCTGGACGCAGTGCGGCCGCTGTTGGCTGAACTTGGCATTGAAATCACGCCCATGGATTCCAACAGCATTGCCATCCACAGTTTCCCCAGCCTGCTGGCCAAGGTTTCCCCGGCCGAATTTCTGCGAGATCTGTTTGACCGTCTGCATGAGGTGAAGGAAAATCTGGCGCGTGAAGAACTTCTGCACGAAGTGCTGGACATGGCCAGTTGCAAGGCCGCGGTAAAGGCCGGCTACCCACTGGGCCGCGATGAAATTCAGAGCCTGCTGGACCGCAAACAGGAAATCGACCGCTCCAGCAACTGCCCGCACGGCCGCCCCACCACGCTGCGCCTCACGCTGCACGACCTTGAGAAACAATTTAAGCGCAAATAGGCCGGCACCACATGGGGGGTGGCCATCTTGGCCAATGGGGGGTGGCCATCTTGGCCGCCGTATCGTTCGCCTGCAGTTTGGGATCAAATCTTGGCGTGGACATGATAATGGGGGGTGGCCATCCTGGCCGGCGTATCGTTCGCCTGCTACCTGGTATCAAATCCTGGCATGCACATGATAATGGGGGGTGGCCATCCTGGCCGGCCTATCGTTCGCCTGCTACTTGGTATCAAATCTTGGCGTAGGCATAACAATGGGGGCTGGCCATCTTGGCCGCCGTATCGTTCGCCTGCAGTTTGGGATCAAATCTTGGTATGGCCATGGTAATGGGCATGGCCATCTTGGCCGCCAAAAAACCGCCTCGCGCGACGGCGCGTCGCCGCCCCGGTCGCCCCGCAACGCCGCGGCATTGTGCCGCCGCCACGCGCCCGTCGCGGCCCATTGGGCCGGCGCGGGCGGCTAGCAGTTATGGTCACGGGTTTGAAATTTTCTGCGACGACGCGCGTTCGTATCCACATGACGTTCCGCCGCGTGCGGCGTTTTGCGCCCGCGCACCTGCCAACGCTGATCATGAACCATTGCTTCACCTCTCACCTTTGATAAATTGGCAAATAACGATACGGCACACACAGGGCCAGAACGGCCATGGCGGTGCAGTAGTCGGCGCCGCCGGGGCTGGAATCGCTGCCGTTGGTCCAGGAACCGTTCACGTTCTGGTTGGCCAGCAGGGTGTCGCGCAGGGAAGGGTAAAACCCGCGCCAGTAGCGGCCGCCCAGTTGGTACATGGCCTGGCTGCAATAGTACACGCCGTAATAATAAAAGCGGATACCGTTGTTGGTCAGCGGGTGCTGCAACAAATAATCGCCGCCGGCAAAGGCCAGTTTACTGTTGTGTTTTCCCAAAAGTTCCAGCGAAAGCACGCCGGTGCCGGTGAGGGCCTCATCCACGCTGCCCAAGTTGCCGGGCTGATAGGCAAAGCCGCCGCTGGGAGAAGCGTCGCCGCGGATAAATTTCAGGGCATCTTGAATGGCGGACGCTGGCACGGCGGCGCCATCGGCGGCGGCGCCGCGCAGGGCCATGAGCTGCCAGCCGGTGCAGGACATGTCCGAATCGCCGCTGTTGGGCTGGTAGCGCCAGCCGCCCTGCATGTTCGGAGCCTTGTTAATTTTTTGGGCGGCCAAAATCACGTGTACCGCCTTGGCCAGCGCCTTGGACACGCGGATTCGCCGCTTGCGGCTGACCATGCCATACACTTCGCTGAGCATCACGGTACTGATGCCGTGGTCGTACATGGTGTGGCCGCTGGCCGAGATCACGCCGTTGGCTTGTTGTTTTTTTAGCACCCAGTCAATGGCTTTGTTGATAACCTTGCCGTAGGGGCCTCCGCCGGGCGTGTACCCGCGGGCCAGAAACGCCATGACTGAAAGACTGGTAACGGCCGTGCTGGGACCGTCGGCGGCATAATATCCGCCGGAGGGCCGCTGCTGCTGACTGATCCATTTGAGCGCACGAGCCACGGACAGGCGCACGCGTACGGGCACGCGGCGGTTGAGCGCCATGGCCGGCCGGGCGCCGCCCCAGGGCGCGCCGCCAGTTGGCGATGGCAGGCCGGTTCCAAAGGCGGCGGTGAAAACGGCTGCGGCCAACGTAAGTCGCAAACCTTTGGTATACACGCTTTTCATTGGCGAACTCCGGGATGCCGCGCTTCAAGCTCCGCGATGCGGGCGTAATAGTTTTTTATCATCCGGCGGTAGGCCGGGGGACCATTCTGCTGGGCAGCGCTTAACAAATTATGCTGCTGCTTGGGAGGCAGCAACGCCCAGTCCGCGGGGCTGATGCCCATCTGCGTGACAGTGGCCGGCACCGGGACAACCTTGGCGCCCGGCGGCAGCATATACCCGTGCCCACTGCTGTTCCCGCCGGGATGGCCCATGACGCTGGCCATTTGTTGTGAACCGCGCCCCTTGCTTTGGCCCAACCCCATGCCGCTTGAGCCCATTTGCGAGCCTGGCATCTGCGAAAATGCTTGCTGCGCGCTGGCCAAAGTCTTGGCCGCTTGCTGGGCCGCGCCATGCTTGCCGGCCAAGGCCTGATTTTCCTGCTGCAACGCCTTCTGCACCTGTTCCGCAGCCGCCAACATCGCCTGCCGTTGCGACATGGCCAATCCACCCTTGCCACCTTTGGCTCCTTGTGCCCCCTTGGCTCCTTGGCCGGGCTGCCCCCCCTTGCCCGATTGCAGCCCCGATTCTTGCCCGGGCTGCTGACCGCCCTTGCCGCCAGCCTGCTGGCCCTGATGACCGCCTTGTTGCTGGCCTTGGTGGCCACCCTGTTGTTGGCCCTGGTGGCCGCCGGGTTGCTGGCCTGCGTGACCAGCCTGTTGCTGTCCCTGATGGCCACCGTGCTGTTGACCCTGGTGGCCAGCCTGCTGATGCCCACCGTGCGGCTGGCCACCGTGCGGATGTTCATTTAATTGACCACGCGCAAAGGCCTTCTCCGCCTGCGTCAATTGGCGCTTGGCCTGCTGATCATGCTTCCAACGGCGATCGGCCTCGTGCTGCAGATTGTTGGCGGTGGGCGGGTGATGGTGGGGCATAAAATGCTGCTGCCAACCGTGCTGCGTGAGTTGCGGTCCGTGCAATTTTTCCAGCAGAATGGCGACGGCATGCTTCAATTTTTCGCGCGATTCCTGCTGGCGTTCAATGGCGGCCGGAATATTTTTACTTGTCGCGGCTGACTGGGCCTGTTGTTGTTGATCATGGGCCACATTTAAATACCCTTGGGCGTGCTGCACCATCTGGGCCAGGGCCGGGGCGGCATCCTGCGTGGCCGCAACCAGCTTTTGCGCCAACGCCTGCCCCTGCGCAATGCGCTTGGTGGCATTGCGCTGGCGCTTGGCAATTTCCGGCAGGCTGTTGCGGCCGGCGTGCAAGGCGTGATTGCGCTGCCGCAGATGGGCCGCCTGCCCGATGAGCGTCTGCTGCTGTGCCGCCAGCACGCGGGCGCGGTTGGCGGCCTGGGTAAACAGTTGCTGCTGCTGGTTTTGTTGTTGTGCGGCCGCTTGAACGGCTTGCGCCGCCTGATTCAGCGTGCTGGTGGCCTGCGTGAGCGCCCCGGTAAGTTTGGGGAAATTTTTCTGGGCCGCGCCCTGGGCCGCCGTGTTGGCCTGCTTTAATGCCTGTTGCAATTGGGTGCGCTGCGCCTTGGGGATATGGTAGGCCAACATACGGCGGGCCTTCTGTCGCACCGTATTAATAAGTTTCTGATACTGCTGTACTTTCCCCGCGGGCGTCAAGTGCGCCTGCTGCTGATTCAGTTGGGCCATGGCCTGGTTGGTGGCGTTCACCTGATTCATGGCCGCCTGAGCCGCGGCCAAAGTGGCCTGCTTCTGCGGGTTGTGCGCCTTGGCGCGGCGGTCCAACTGACCGGCCACGGACTTCAGCCGCTGCACCGCGTTGCGCATGGCCTCCAAGGCCTGGGGCATGTGCAGGGCCGCAATGTTGGTGCGCACGCCGTGCATCTGAACCGGGGTGGGCGGCGCAGCGTGGGCGAGGGCCAGATGTTGGGCGTGCGCCTGCTTAAAATGCTTAATCAGCTGATTCAACTGCTGCTGGCGCGTGGCCAAAGCCTGGGCGCTGGCCCGAAGCCCGCGGATGGCGTTCTGGTGGTTCAACTGATTCAGCACCCCCTTTTGATAGCGAATTACGCCGATCATGCTTTGTATTAGATTATGCAAACGCTGCGCGTTTTTCACCACGGCCGGTTGCTGCAGGGCCTTGTTTTTGGCGATCATATTTTTGAGGGCCTGCTGGGCCGCCATCTGCTGCTGCCGCTTCTGGGCATCGTTTTTATTCGCCGCCGCTTGCTGCTGTTTGTACAGGGCGTTGCGCATGGCGTACATGGCCTGCCGCCGACCATTCTGGGTTTGCAGTTGTTGCTCGGCGGCGGCCAGGCGCTTCTGGGCCGCGTTTACGTTGCGCTGGCCGGAGGCTGCGGCGGCCTGGCGCTTTTTGGGGTGGGCGGCGTTTAAGGCCACGCGGGCCATGTCACCGGCGGCCTGGCGCATGGGTTTGCGGGCCACGGCCAAGGCATTTTTGGCGGCCTTGCGGTAGGCACTATGCATCGCCTTTTTCGCCGCTGCGGCCAAGGCGCGGCTCTGGTGCGCCAACTGCCGCTTCAACACGTTGGCTTGGTGCCGTTCCTGGGCGCGCAGCACGCGGTCGGGATTAATTGCGGCCAATTTCTTCACCGCCGCATGTTCCTTTTTCAGCAGCGCCAATTCATTTTCCATGGCCTTGGAAAGGGCGGCGGCGGTTTTGCGGTCCTGCCGCTGGGCGTAGGAATCAGCCAGCGCCGGATTGATAATTAATTCCTGTTGCGCCGACGCCGCCCATTGTGCGGCAGGCTGGTGATTGTCCGCCGCTTTGAGCTTGTACAAAACGTTCCCGGGACCAGCAAAGCCCGGCGGCAAAAACTTGGCCACATGCAGCAGCCACCGCCCGCGCACCGGCCCGGGGCCGGGCGGAAAGCGCAGTCGCACCGTGCGCGGCGGCTGGCCGTTCACGCGCACCCGCGCTTCAATCACGCTTAAGCCAAAATCATCGGCCGCGATATACCGCACCGGCACCACGTCATCCGGGCGCACCTGCACCTGCGGTTTAGGCGACAGAATGGAGATGGTGGGCGGATGGTCGCGCAGGGCCACAATGGGATGGGCCGGGGAGCGCCGGTTGCCCAGGTCGTCAAGATTGAAAAGTTTAATGCGATAATCGGTGGTGCGCCGCACGACCATGGTGGCCTGATAGGCGTGGCCGTTCACCAGCGTCAGGGGCAAGGTTTGCTTGAACACGGTTCCCTGGCCCAACACCAGCCGGCTGTTTTCCGCCAGCGGTTGGGACACATGCACGACCACCTGCACCTGCGTGCCCTGCAGCGCCGAAATGGCCCCGGTGGCGTTTTGCTGCGTATACGCCGGCTTCTGCGTATAGGCTGGATAATGATAATGAATGGTCAAGCGCGTGATGGTCGGCCGCGGCCGCACCTTCACGGTGTACCAGGGCGAATTGCCGAATGGGGTGTGGATACGGTAGGTAAAATCCTGCCGGATGTTGCGCAAATCGGTGCGAAACGCCCGGATGCTGGTGCGTTGCATGTCGGTGGCAATTTTTTGGGTATGCCCGTAGCGGGTGATCAGCGAGGCATGGCTTACGACCAATTCTTTGTGGGAGTTTGCGTGGCCCAGACGCACGCGAATTTTTACCGAATCGCCCTGCGCAATGGTCGTGCTGCCCGGCGAAACCAGCATTGGAACCCGCGGGCCCCTGGGCACGGCCGCCCAGGGCACGAAGGTGCGCGTGACGCCCGTGTACAACATGCGGGGCGCAATGGGCCAAAGAATCAACCACAACAGGGCCAGACCGGCGCAGGCCAGTCCCCAGTTCCTTAACATCCCCGCCGAAACCACGCGCCCCGCGTCCAGTTGGGCCATGTCCTGTTCGGCCTGATGCACCAGGTGGCCAATAAGTTCGCGCGAACCGGCGAAGGGATGATCAGGTTCGGCGGAAAGCTGCACTGCGCTGGACACCCGTTCATGCGTTTCCGGCAGCGCATCGTCAATGCTGCGGGCGGCGGCGCCGGCCGATACCCGGTGCATGGCCGGCCGCAAATAAAATAGCAACGCCGAAAAGAAAACCATCCACGCCGCCGCCGCCAGTATCAGGCGCAGCAGCAATGGCATATGCGGAAATAAGCCCTGCGTGACCACCAGCAACAGCCACCCGGAAAGAATGGCGACCAGAGCCTTCAGCAGCGCCAGAACCAGGCGCATGCCCCAGGCACGCAGAGCCACGCGGCCCAGCGGGCGCGCAATCTCCGAAGAAAGCTCCGCGGACGGCCCGGGAGAAGCCGGTTGCGACAATTGCGGCATCATGGTCATAAGCGCTCTCCAGACAACTGGATCATTGTATCATTTCTCAGGCTGGCCATAACCACCTGCCTTTCGGCAACGGCAAGCTTTAACATGCATCCGCCGGTCATATTAATCCCACCCGCTTACGGATAATCCATTCCGCGGCAATAAGCGCCGTGAACAACAACAGGAAAAATACATGCACTTTGGTGGTAGCCGGGTTCCGCGGACTGGCAAAAAATCCCGCCTCCTGCCGCGACACCAACACGCGCTTGGTCTTGGGGATAAACTTCGCCAGTAACTGGGCCTGATAGGCGTTCAGCGCAATGCCATTGCCCGCGTAGGCGATGCGGGCCAATGCGGCGGGATCGGTGTCTGTGTTTCGCATTTCCATATTCTTCTGTCGTACTATGTGAATGCGGAGCGTCTTCTCGGTGGCCGTGGGGTCGCCGTCAAGCAGCCCCGTAACCGGATGCCCGCGCAGGCCAATGGTTAGCACGCCGCTGGGCAGGCCGGTGAGCGTTCCAGAATAATAGCCGGGGGCGGAACGTTCACCTTTCAACGTAACGCTGCCGACCATGACTGGCAGATGTCCAGGCTGCGGCGGCGCCGAAGCGACGGCCTGAAAATGCAGATGCGTCAGCGGCGTAAAGTTGCGTCCCAGGACGCGGGCCCGCACCGTCACGGGCTGACCCTGTACATAATGAGAGCGGCCCACGCCAAAACGAACGAATTTGCCGCCCGCGGGAAGGTCATTGCCTACCGCCCAGCGAAGCACCTGCCCCCAGAAACGGTTCATGATATTATCGCCGGCCACGTACCGCAGGCGCCAGGTTTGATCCGCCGCCAGATACAGCACCTTGCCCAGGCCCACGGACATGGTGGCCAGCAGGGCGTTGCGCCGCGCTTCGGCCATCGTGCCGCTGCCGAGGCCGACTTTGCCCCGCCGATTGGCAATTTCCCACAGCACGCGGGCGGACGGTTTGGCGTCGGTCTGTTCACTGTGCCAGTACCACAGCGGAACATGGCTCCAGAGTTGGGCGTTTTTATCCGGCGTGATGCCGAATTTCCCGAGCACGGAATGGGTTCCCTCCGGCGCCAGGGTCGGCCGGAAGCCAAAGCGATCTTGTTGCGCCAACAGCGCGGGCGACCAATGACTTGATAATTCCACCGGCAGCAGCTCGGCCAGCGGGCTGTCGGCATAGCGAAACGGCATGTTGTGCCGGCCCGCGATACAAACCAGGGCGCTGCCGCGGTTGCGCACCGCATTGGCCAGGTACTCCTGCTGCGTGGTGGGCAGGTCTTCGGGGGCCACGTCGCCTAAAATAATAACATCAAATTGGGACCATCCTTTATTGGTGTCCGGCAGCTTCTGGGCCAGAAACACCGGATTGTGGCTGCTGGCCCGCACGCGTTTCGGCGGCCGCACCCCCTGGACCACCGCCGGGTGCAACAGCACGCTTTGCAGATGAATGCGTTTGTCTCGCGCTAAATAATTTTGCAGATACTGAAACTCCCAATCCGGCTGGTTATCCACCAGCAGCACCTGCAGCTTTTCCTTCTTGACAGCCACGCGGAAATGCCGCTGGTTGTTTTGTTTGTCGGTTTCCTCCGGCAGCGGAACCACGCGCACGCTGTAACCAAAGACGCCCACGCCCACGGGCTTGCTGCGAAAGGTGACGCGGCGGAGTGTTCGGGACTTGGCCGCGAACACATGGCGTGTGGCAAGCAATTTTTTACCGCGATAAAACTGCACCGTGACGCGCTTGCCTTTCAGCCCGTCCAGGCGAATCAGGGCCGTGGCACGAAAGTGGTCGCCGCGGTAAATCCAATTCGGGGCATGAATTTGTTCCACAGCGGCGTCAGGCGCGGAGTGGTGAGAGCCCACGCATAATGTGAAAATCGGGATACCCCGGGCCGCCAGCAGCCGCGCCGTCTGCGTGGGGTCGCCGCCGGCGTTCTGCCGCCCGTCGGACACGATAAGCACTGAGGCCGGCTCGCGCGGCGCGATTTGCCCGGCAATGTATTGCAGCCCGGCTTCCATGTTGGTGGCGTCGCCCACGGGAGCAAAGGCCGCTTTTATCTGGGTCTTGGCGGAACCGGAATACACATGCGCCGTGGCCCGCACATGGGCCCCAAATGCCGCGATTTTGGTGGTGGATTTGCGAATCACGCGGATCATTGAATCTGAACCAGCCTTGCGGACCAGCACCGCATAAGCCAGTTGTGCGCGCGTCATATGGGCCACCCGGGCCAACGCATCTTGCACTACTGAATCATGCTGGTGCGCATTTAAGAACGTCTGATCCATCTGGCGCGTGACCGGTTTAAGCAGCGCCACGGCCTGCATTAAGTTGGTGCGAACCCCCAGCCAGGCGATGGCATGGGTGGCGTCGCGCATGCGGCCGCGCGTTTGCGCCCGCGCCACGCCACGGTCCAACATGCTGCGGGCCCGTTTCAATGCGGCCAGACCGGCCGCGCCCTGCTGGCGCACCGGCGCACTGGCGTCCAGCGTGCGGGTGGCGCGACGGAGCAGCAACGACATTTTGATCAGCGATTTTGTAAAACCCGCGATGCGCCGCCGCGTAAGCCGCGTGGCGCCGCGACCAATTTCATCGCGCATCGCCTGATGCAGCCGGCCGATGCGCTGCTGCACAATGCCGGCCTCGGCCACCGCCGTAGCCGCTTTCTCCGCGGTTTGTTGGGCCAGTGAACCGGGCAAATACCCCAGCGCGCAGGCCCAGCGCAAACGTCCCACCGCCGAGGCCTGCGGATCTTTCAAACCCATGGATTTGCTGTGGTCGATCATCAGCCAAAGCGTGCCCGCGGAAGTGTGCGTATGCTTCCACTGGACTACTGGCGCCAAAAGCAAAATAAACAACAAAAGCAGCAGCGCTATGCGAATGGCCGTCAGCGCGTTGACGGCCCGGCGCGGGGCCACGGCGCGCTGGGCCCGGTACAAGTACACAATTAAGCCGCCCGCCGCCAGGAAGACCACCAGCATCAGCCACACTGAAAATGGCGGGTGGTCCATTAATTGCCAGCTTGACGCCAGCGGCAGCCGCGGCGCAGCGTTCATGAATCGCAAAGGGCCGCTCCGGGTCGGCGCCGCCCCATGACCAAAGATGTTGGAAAACGCCTGCGGCATATTATCCTAATGAATCATTCCAAAAAAAACAGCGCGTGGCAACGGCTAAACCAGCAGCCCCGGCATGGCTGCTTCGGCGGCGCCAGGCTGCGCTTGCTGCCGCGCCATGCGCCATGTCAAAAACGTTTCCAGCGCTAATGATCCCACCACCAGCAGCGCCAGATAGGGCCACAAATTCAAGCCCGCGGCCCCGCCGCCCAGGGCCTGCCCCAGCTCCGGCGGGCTGATGCGGCCTTGAATAAATTGATTCTTTTTCAGCCAGGCCAAATCCGCCTTGCTCAGCGGCGCAAAATTCAATTCCCCGCTATTCACGGCCACCGCATAATACACCGGCTGCGGAATGCCCGTGGGCGAAAAATGCAGGGTGTACAGCCCCGGCAGCGACGTATGATTGTACACGGCCATGTAACGCCCGGTGCTGGTCAACAGCGGCGCCACCCTGGCCTTCACCCCGTTGGGCCGCGTAACCGTTACGCCATCCACGGGTGGCTGCGCGGGGCCAACCCATTGGATGGTCTGGCCCGGTTGCAGTGTGCTGCGCCCGGCGCCATGGCCCGAAAGCGCCAGATGGTAGACCGTTTCGTTGACCAGCGGGACAAAGCTGCCGGCCTCAGTGGGCCAATCGTTCCACGAGCCATCCACCGCCGTGGTCCACAGCACCACCTGGCCCCCATTGACGCCCACCGCGCGTTCCAGCGCCAGCGCGTGGCCGGTGCTTGTGGCCAATATCACCCGATCATGCGCGTTAAGTTTCGTAATATTCCACCAGTCGCGCAGGGTTACGCCCACAATCGCGTTGCGCGACGCCGCCGCCAGCAGCCGCACCGTGGCGTTGCGCTTCCGCTTGATTACCACGGCCGGCGAACGCTTCACATGCGCCACGGTGGTCAGCGTGCCCAGGCGCAGGCCGGCCTGCGGAAACTGCTGATTAATAAGCAATGGGCCGGAATGCGGCCCCAGAATAATCCAGAGCCC
>JAJZCU010000368.1 GCA_021828935.1 Planctomycetota bacterium
TACGAACCCGCGCGCCGCCGACCGTGTCGTTGGGCAACGGCCACGGTGGTCTCCGTGAGATCCAGCCGCCGCCCGTGGCGACCGGAGCTTGGACGGACGGCGGAATCGCGTGCGGGAGCATGATCAGCCCCAAAACCGGCAGATCCGTGGCCTGCGGACTCGATTGCCTGGGGACATACTGCCCCTGACCGGCGGGTGTAACCCTCGGCCCCATGGCCCCGCGTTCGCTGGAATGCAGACCACCAATGAGGATAATCATGAACAAACAATACATCTTAGCCGTAGCGGCGACCCTCGCGGTTGCGGCATGGGGTAGGCCGGCTCAGGCCGTTGCGCCGGGCCCGCGCCGGCCTGAAATTGTCCGCCTGCTGCGGCGTCAGGCGATGCAATATGCCGGCGTCCGGACGCTGCATTTCAAATGCGTTGAGCACGGCAAACTGCTTGGCCCGCACGCAAGGCGCCTTGGGAATAACATTTTTGAAGGCTGGTTCAGCGGCCAGCGCTTCCGAATTGACTACGTGCAACTGGGCCGCCATGCCCCCAGCGATATCGTATTCGCCGACGACGGCCACCATGCCTATTACCTAAACCGCATTAACCATTACCTCTACATCGACCATACGAACCCGCGCCGCGGCGCCGTGCAGTTCGATATGACGCCGATTCTCTCGCCATTTTTCATGCTTATTCCCGCCCGCGCCGGCAAATACCCCCAGAATTGGATACAGGTAAAGCGATTCCTTGGGCGCATGGGCTCGGTGCTGAGCCGCTGCGACCAAGTCCGGCCCGCGCCGCAGCGCAGAGCCGGTTACGTCTACGGGTCGATCCACGGCGCGTTGCCCGCTGGCAACTGGGGCATGTCGGGCGTGTACCACGTCCAGGTATCAACGGCACGACCAAGGCTTCTGCGGCGGTCCACCTTCCGTGGCGGCGGGATCCACATCGTCTTCCAGATCATAAAATACAAGCGGGAGCGGCTTGACCCGGGGCGTTCGATCTGGTTGCCCCTAAAGAGCAGGATGACGAGCTTTATCGGCGGCCACAAGGCATCGATCATCACGGATGTGATAACGAAGGTGCAAGTGAATAAGCCGCTGCCAGCGGGCGTTTTTCATGTGAGTTATCGCCATGCCAAGGCCATTTTTGACGACCGGGAGAACCGGTGGTTAAGCCCGACAGGCAAGCCAATGCGTGAGCCAGTTAAAAAGGCGTTGAAATGATGGCACCGTGCTGGATTTTTTCGCAAATGGAGAACCTGAAAATGAGCATGCAGCAGGCGGTGCGCGGCACGCTGTTTCTTATTATTACAGCAGGATTAGCGTCGCTTTTGGCGGTCCACCGAGCTGCGGCGTCGGCCCCGATCAAGAGCCCATTCCCGGGGGCCGCGGGCGTTGCCGTCGGCACGGTTTTGCCGGGGGCGAGGCTGGTCCACCGCGTCGACGTGCGAAACCCCTCAAATCTGCCTTTGCACTTCACGGCGTTTCAAAGCTCCTGCGGATGCACGTCCGGCGCGCTTAATCCGGTGACCATCAGGCCGGGGAAATTCGGCGTGTTGACGTTGCGGTTGCATGCGCCAGCATACCCGGGCCGGAAAGAGGTTATGGTTTGGCTGAAGGGGCTGTGCGGAAAAAAGAGGATCGTTCGCCAATTTTTGGTGAACTATCGCGTGCGTCGAATGATACGCCTGAGCGCCGCCGGCGCCCGGCGTCGGCCCCTTAATTCCTTCATTTTGCCGCCCATGGATTACGGCCAGAAGCCGCATAAGCTGGTCGTCGAGATCACGCGCGGCGGGTATGCTGCCAAATGGGACCGGCTTGCGTGCCGGGTTATGCGTCCCGGCCTTGCCGCGGCCCTTCGGCGCACCTCGGGCACGTCGTGGCGCCTGACCTTGCCGCTGGTGGACGCGCATGTGCTGGGCGGCCAATCATATCCGGTGCGCTTTTCGTTCTATGATGGCGCGAAGCGATTAAATTACCATCTAACGTTGCCAGCAAACGTGGCGGTTCGCGGCCCAGTGAAATTGGCGCCCGACGACCTTTTCTATTCGAGGCTGGTCGCTGGCAGTGCCCGGCGGCGTACGATACTCCTTGCGCTAAGCCACGGGGCGGCGGGGCCTGTTGGCCGCATCACGCGGGCGGAATCGGCCAGCCCGAACGTGGCCCTTAAAGTCATCAGGAACGGGCACGAATTGGCGGTCACGCTCAGGCCCGGCGCGGCGGCCGGACAAATATCCGGCATCATTGTTGTGCATGTAAAGCGCAAGAAAAAGACATACGTTTTCCAGGAACGCTACTTGGGGTACGTGGTGAAGGCCAAGCCGAATTGCGTTGTCGGCCGGTGACCACCGTGCGACGGCTGGGCATGCAGATTCCAGGTGGCCTGCACGATTTTGGCACGATAAATTCGCGGGTACGCGCCCGCACGATGGAAAAAGCTGCTGGCCACGGTATGGGGGAATGGCAGGCGGTTGAGCATTAAGCAACCTTGGGGACGGCCGCCCCGGCATGCTACCGCACGGCATTAATAACGCAACAGCTTTCCCAGGCGTGCGTAAGGGCGGCCAGGGCCATGGGGATGTGGGCGTTGCGGTCGATCTGCGATTCGGCCTGCCGGGCCTGTTCGATCAATTCCAAATAACAATCGCACGCTTCTGTGTCCGCGCCGGCGGCAAGTTGCCTGCGCAAGTGCGTGGCCAGATGATCCGCGGCGATGCGCAGCAACAAAATAAGCCCGTCGCGGGCGGCGCGGTCTTTGGAGGCCAGCGGGTCGCGCAGCAGGGCCAAGTCGGCGAATTCACCGCTGAAGCCCAGCAACGCCTCGGCCAAGGCGGTGGCGCCGGTGCGGCCGGAGATAAGCGCATCGAGCAGACGGGCGATTTCCGCGGACCACGCCACGACGCCGCCGGGGGTGAAGGGGCGTTTATCTTCTGTTTTGGCGCCGGGTTTTTCGGGCGGCTTTTTTGTGGGCTTGTCGGCCGCCTCGTTTTCCTTTTCTATTAATGTCAAATCATCGGAGAACTTTAACGCCGCGCCCAGACTGCCCTGGGCAATATGTGAAATAACTGCCACTGTGTCGGCCGGCAGTCCGCGCTGGGAAAGGGCAGCCGCGATCAGTTTTTCCGGCAGGGGATGAAATGGCACAACCTGCGAACGGCTGCGAATGGTGGAAAGCAGGTCTTCGGGCGCCACGGTAAGCAAAACTAAATAGGAATTGGGCGGGGGCTCCTCCAGCGTTTTTAACAATGAATTTTGGACCCCT
>JAJZCU010000369.1 GCA_021828935.1 Planctomycetota bacterium
CCCTTTGGAACCATTTGCGTCAGTGGATGTTACCAGATCGCGGACGCGGTCAAAATAAAATGTCGCGTTTCGGCGGCGGGGGTGTGGCAAGTTTTGTGGGGTGTGCGTGAAATCACGCCGCCGTCGGCAGCGCTGCGCCCCACATTTCCGCCGCCGGCGGCCCGTTTCCGCACCAGGCGCCCCGCACCGGCGTGGACTTGTGCCGCCGCCACGCGCCCGTCGCGGCCCAGCGGGGCCAGTGTGCCGGCGCGGGCGGCTAACAGTTCTGCGCGCGGGTTTGAAATTTTTGCTGCCGTGCGTGTTCGTAGGCACATTTACGTTTCCGCGACGGTCGCCGTTGCGCCGGCCGCGGCGCCACCAGAAGTCTATATGTTCCCCGTCGTATCCGCGTTTATCCGCGTCATCCGCGGTTCACGTCGTCGTGAATCTGTGTAATCCGCGGGCGGCGGTGAATTCGGCAGCCAGCAGCGCCCGCGCCGGCAACAAAAGGAATTGCAAGAAAGTGGCCCCGGATTTCCATCACGGGGCTGTGCTCACACGCACGCCGCGACCGTATATCTGTGTAATCTGTGGATGGTCGTCGCCCGCTGTGTCGCCGCGCCGCCGTGAAAGGATGGAGCGTTCTCGCACCTTCATCTGCCGTCGTGGTTCCGCACAAATTCAGCCGTCCCGCGGGACTTTTTCTATCATTCTTCCCGGTTTCCCGGCATTGCGTTGCGACTTTATGCCGGGCTATTTTCATGCGCCCTTGCGGGCTACGGTTTCGGCCGGGGATCCGGCTTGTTATCATTTAAGACAACCAGCCATCGCGGCGCCCCACCCCCGGCGAGCCGGGGGCTATATGTTTGTGCCGCCATGCTTGGCGGTTCGCCGGTTGACAATCATTCCGTGCTGCGCCGTCGTATCCGCGTTTATCCGCGTCATCGGCGGTTCCGTCTTCGCCGCCGAATCTGTGGGAATCGGCGGCCCGAAACATCAATGCTCAATGACCAAAAAGGGGGGCCTCCGCGCGCACCGTTATGTGGTATGAAATGTTCACGCCCTGATTAGCCGACGCGCGCCCGATGGGCCGGCGCGGGCGGCTAACAGTTCGACGCCGTGCGCGTGCGTATGCACATCATGTTTCCGCCCCGGCCGCCCAGCGCGTCCACGGGAATTGCTGCGCCACCAGCTTCGCAACTCCGCTATCTTCACGCGGACACTGGACCGTAGACGAAAAAACGGTTCAAATAGCGACTCTTATGTCACACCCCATGAAAAGGAACGTTTAATGGCTGGATTCTTGGCCGAAGTTGCGGCCCCCAAAAGCCGCAAACTGCCGATTTTTGTACTCGCCGGGGCCGTGCTGGCCGGAGCGTTGACCATGTTGGCTGGGTGCAGCCATGGAAACCTCTCCAATCCGTTCGCCAGCAAGCCGTTCGTCCCCACCAGGTACCCGCGTGATTTTGCGGTGGTCATTGACCAGGACCGGGCCACTTATTTCGCGCGCCAAGAAATTCATCAGACCGTCAGCGCGGCGGACATGCTAAGCCGCACCACGTACACGACCTTTAGCGATTATAAAAATACCGTGGCCAGCCATTACACCACTGTCACCCCCGTGACCCGCAACCAATTGCAGAACATGTGGAATGAAGTGCGGCGCCATCACCTGCTGCGCGGGGCGTTCACCTGGTACTATTGGAAAAGTTCCAGCAACCGTTTCCACCAAGACCGCATGACCATGCAAATCCGCGCCAACGGCCGGGAACGTGTGTATCACCAATTGAATCACTGGGATTCCAACAAAGCGGGCCTGGCGCTGGATTGCCAGGCCGTGCGCTTTGCCGTCACCCAAAATGCGCCCGCCCAATTTCCAACGGCCGCGCCAGCTCGCGCCGGCCGCCAAGGCCGTCACCACCGTCCTAAAAATCGGGCCCGCGGTTTTGGGGCCGGCATGAACGGCACACGCAGCGGAGCCAACGCCGGGAGCAACAACGGAACTGCACCGGCCACGAATGGCGGCAACGCCGCTGCACCCGGCCGAGCCGCGGGCGGCGGAGGCGCCAACTCCGGGACTGGAACCGGCGGGCAACAAAACATGACCGCACCCAATATCTTCCCCACGCCCGCTGCGCCGCCCACAAAACCATCGCATATGAGCGCCCAATCCGGCAGCGCGGCGGCCCAGGGAGGTGGCGCGTCGGCGGCATCGCCGAAATCCCCGGCCACCTCGGCAGCGCCACCAACGAACGCCGCTAAATAATGCGGACCGCTTTTGAGCTGCCGCGGACCGGCTTTGGCGACCGCGCCGGCGGGCAACAGAACGCTGCCAGCCCACGATGCCTTGACAAAGCGCCCGCATTTGTCTTAGTTTACGCGACTCTGAATCGTGTGAACCGACAGAAAACACCGGCCAACGCCCAGAACAACGCCCGGGGAAAGCTTCTTTAGCCAACCCCCCATTGGAGAACACCATGCTTCCTGTAGCCCGTACCAGTAAATCGCGCAAAAATATGCGCCGCGCCCACCACGCTCTGGAACCCATTAACATGCACGAATGTCCGCGCTGCGGTCAAACCAAGCTGCCCCACCGCATGTGCGGCGCCTGCGGCTTTGTTAATTCACGGCTGTCCGTGCCCGTAGAAACCAAAGAGAAGCAAGAGAAATAAACGCCGGATCGCGGCATAACGCTTCCGTTTGTTGCGGTGGCGCGCTGTCGCCAGACACTACCACGAGGGCGTTTATGCGCATCGCACTAGATGCCATGGGCGGCGACCATGCTCCCGAACAGATCGTTCAAGGCGCCGTAGAGGCTTTGCCCCTGCTTGCGCCAGGCGACGTACTGACCCTGGTCGGACCCGCTGAACGTCTGCGCAGCCTTTTGCAATCGCACCACCCGGCGACCGCTGGCCTGGACCAAATTGCCATCGAGCACGCCCCCGATGTCATCGGCATGCACGAGTCGCCGGTGGAAGCCGTGCGGCATAAACGCAACAGTTCGCTGGTGCGCATGTTCAAACTGGCCAGCGGCGACGCAGCCGATGTTTTAATCTCCGCCGGCAACACTGGCGCGCTGGTAGCGGCCGGCGTTTTGCTGCTCAAGGCGCTACCGGGCGTTGACCGGCCGGGCATTGCCGTAACCATTCCCACACCGCATGGGCCCGTGATGCTCTGCGATGCTGGCGCGAACGTGCAACCCAAGCCCGCGCATCTTCACCAGTACGCGGTGATGACGCGATTGTACATGCAATACATCCAC
>JAJZCU010000370.1 GCA_021828935.1 Planctomycetota bacterium
TGGGACTGCCATGTAAAAACGGTTGTCTGCCGCTCTGGCAGACGATGCGCCCGCGCCCGTCCCAGACCCAACTCCGCGGCGCCGCCGCACCGCGCCCGCTGTGGTGGACCATAGGCCACCGGCGGCATAACATAGTCCACCTCGCAGCGCCCCCAAATGGCCCGGTGGCCTGCTTTGCCGAGTTCTGGTTTGAATCGCGCACCAAAACACGGAACGTCCTAATGGTTGCATCGGCCCCCACGGCACAAGAGGAACCGCAACTGCTCGGCGGCGGGACTGGCCGGGCCGGTGTGAACCCGTGGTTCATTGCTTCCATCGTGACCATTGCCACGTTCATGGAAGTGCTGGACACGAGCATTGCCAATGTGGCGCTGCCGCACATCGCCGGCAGTTTGGCGGCCAGTAGAAGCGACGCGGCGTGGGTGCTGACCAGTTATCTGGTTTCCAACGCCATTGTGCTGCCGCTGAACGCATTTTTTTCACAATGGATCGGCCGCAAAAATTATTACATGGGTTGCGTGGCGCTGTTTACCCTCAGTTCACTGGCGTGCGGGCTGGCGCCGAACCTGGGCATGCTGGTTTTTTTCCGTGTGCTGCAAGGGGCGGGCGGCGGGGGGCTTCAACCCAGTGAACAGGCGATTCTTGTCGATACATTCCCTGGTAAAAAACGTGGCATGGCGATGGCGTTTTACGGCGTGGTGGTGGTGCTGGCGCCGATCATCGGCCCCACGCTGGGCGGATACATCACCGACCACTACACCTGGCGCTGGATATTTTTTATCAATGTTCCCGTGGGCATTCTTTCGCTGGTTCTAAGCCACCAGTTCCTGCAGGATCCGCCGGACATGGCCCGCAAAAGCCTGAAGCAGGGCCTGCGGATTGATTACATCGGCCTGGGCCTGTTAAGCGTAGGCCTGGGCTTTTTGCAGATCATGCTCGACCGTGGCCAGCAGGATGACTGGTTCGCCAGCCATTTTATCCTCATGTGCGCGGTGCTGGCCTTCGGCGGAATCGTGGGCGCCTTTGTCTGGGAATGGTTTTCCAGTGACCCGATTGTCGATTTTCACCTGCTGGCCGAGCGCAACTTCGGCATGACCACGCTGGGAATGTTGATTTTTGGCGGCGTGCTTTTTGGCAGCACCGTGCTGCTGCCATTATTTGTGCAAACCCTCCTGGGATACACCGCAATGGAGGCGGGACTGGTCATCTCCCCCGGCGGCGTGGTGGTGCTGCTGCTCATGCCGCTGGTGGGTTTCCTGCTGGGGCGGGTGCAGGCGCGCTGGCTGATATTGTTGGGGGTCATGCTCAACGTGTACGCGCTGTGGCAAATGGGCCATTTTGACCTGCATGTCAACTATTATACCGTCGCCTGGGACCGCGGCATACAGGCCGCGGGCCTGGCCTTCCTGTTTGTGCCCATCAACACCGTGGCCTATGCGTTTATTCCTAAGAATAAGACCAACAACGCCTCGGGCATTATTAACCTGGCCCGCAATGTTGGCGGCAGCGTGGGCATTTCACTTTCCACCGCTTTTGTCAGCCGCATCTCCCAGAAAAAGCAGGCCCATCTGGTGGGCCATGTGTCCAACTTCAACCCCACTTACCATGCAGCCCTGCGCCACATGACCAAGGCGCTGGCCGGCCACGGCGGCTTGTACTCCGCCACGATTCGCGCCCAGGCATTCATTTACAAACAAGTGCAAAGCCAGGCCCGCGTACTGGCCTATGTGGATGTCTTTCGCACCCTTTCGCTGATGTTTCTGATCATGGTGCCCGTGGTTTTCCTCATGAAACATACCGACCCCCGGCAACAGGCCGGCGGGGGACATTGAGCGGGCGCGGGAAGTTGATGCCGCGTCCTGAGATCTCGCGGGGGCGCCCGCAGATCGACGCAAATCATGACGACGACGATCAAACTGCGGATGGCGTCAATGAACGCGGATAGGCCGGGGACCATAAAATACGGATAGCATACTGCCGCCATCAGCCATCGCGTCTTTCATTGGTCATGCCGGCCGCCGATCTTGGATGGATGGTTACAGTTGCTGCCGGGCCTTGATTTCCAAATAACGATTGATGACCGCCATCGAAAGCGAATCGGCGTGAGCCTGCAGCACATGGGCGCCGGCGTAGCGGAGTTGGGCCAGGGTTTGCTGGCGTTCCTGGGTCAGGGCGTTGGCGGCGAGAACCTGGTAAAGACCGCGCGAATTTTCCGGGGCGCCGGCGGCTACGCGGTCGATCAGGGCGTCGCGCAGGGAAATGATCGTTAAGAAATGCCGGCGCGCGGCAGGCAGCAGGTTGTCGCGCATGTTGCTGACCAATTGCGGGTCGTTTAAATCAGTGAATAGGAAGACCATGCTGCGGCGTTTGAAGCGGCTGCGCAGGGCCTCGCCCAACAGCCCAAAAGATGGATAGACCGGCGTGCTCCGCGCCGCCGCCAGCCGCCGCACCACATCCGCCACGGCGCGGGCGCCGGTCGCGGGTTTCAGGGCCGTCTGCAATGTTTCTGAAAACAGAATCAGCCCCACCCGGTCCTGTTGGCGGCTGCTGGCGTGGGCCAGCACCACGGCCGCGTCCACGGCATAATCCAGGGCGGTTTTGTCTCCCGCGGGCGTGCCCATCATGCGGCTGGAATCAATGCATAAAATAACATCCTGGCTGCGCTCGGTCTGATAGGTGGTGGCCACCAGCTTTCCGCGGCGGGCCGTGGCTTTCCAATTAATGTTGCGATATTCATCGTCCGGGCCGTAATCGCGGAGTTGCTCAAATTCCCGCCCGGCGCCCACCAGCCGCAAACGGTGAACGCCCACCTGGGCCAAGGCCCGATGGCGGCGCAAAATTTCGTATTTTCGGATGCCGTCAGTGGCGGGAAAAACGGTCTGCGGCGGCATTGGCGGCAGAGGAAACAGCCGCCGGGCCCAGGGCAGGGCAAGCTGCATGGCGCCCTGGGCAATGGGTAATTCAGTTGGTCCGCGCTGCGCCGGGATGATATTAAACAACAAATCAGTCTGTTCGCCCGAGCGCAGGGTAACGGAAAGCTTTTCTTCCGCGCACCGGATTTCAGTTGGCCAGGTTTGCCGCAGCAGGAAACACAGCGTGTGCCGGCTGGTATTGACCGCCCGATACCCGATGTCGCAGGGTTCATTGGCCACCATGCGGGCGGGCGGGATGGGATGCACTTCCACCGCGGTGCGACGCAGCAGCAGGGCGTCAAAAACATTGCAGACGGCCCTGAAACC
>JAJZCU010000371.1 GCA_021828935.1 Planctomycetota bacterium
CCTTTGTGCAACTGGTGCGCAAGACGCTTTCCGACATCGCCGAAAAGGGCGTTGACCCGGAACTGGTGGAAGCCGCCCTGCAGCAAATGGCCTACAGTTATCAGGAAATACAAAGCGGCTACCCGCTGTGGTTGCTAAACAAATCTGTCGATTTCTGGTGCTACGGCGTGGACCCGCTGACCTTGCTGCAGGCGGAGAAACTCATTGCCGATCTGCGGCAACGGTATCAGGCGGACCGGGGCATGTTCGGCCAATTGATCCGCGAAAAGATTCTTGATAATCCGCATTGTCTCACGGTGGTCTTTTCACCTGATCGGGAATTGGCCGCGCGCAAACAGGCGGCGTTTCTGGAAGCCATGCAGCAGAAAAAGGCCGGCCTTTCTCCGGAAGAAGTCCAGGAAATTGTGCGCAATACCGCCGAATTAAAAGCGTATGAAGACCAGACCGATTCACCGGAGGCCGTGGCGGCGCTGCCGCAATTGCGCGTGAAGGATTTGCCCGCCACGCCCCGGCACATCCCCACCGAGACGCTCACGCTGCCCGCCGGCGTGCCCGTGCTTTGGAATGACGTGTTCGCCAACGGGGTGAATTATCTGCATCTTGATTTTGATCTGGCCGGCCTGGATGAAGATTTGCTAATTTATCTGCCGCTGTTCGGCGATTGCATACGGAAGATGGGCGCCGGCGGGCGGAATTATGCCGATACGGCCCAACGCGTGGCGCGGTACACCGGCGGAGTCAGCGCGCACGCCTATGCGGCTGGCCACGCGACGGACCCAAAGCGCACGCGGCTGGGCATCCGGTTCGTCACCAAGGCCCTGGACGCCACGCTGACCGAGGCCCTGGCCACCATGCATGATTTCATTTTCTCCATGGACCCCACTGACACAGTGCGGTTGCAGGATGTCCTCACCCAATCGCGGGCCGCTTATCGCACCAACATTGCTTCGCATGGGTATGGTTTGTCAGTAAATGCCTCCGGCGGGCACATCAGCCACCGCGCCCGGCTGGCGCAGAAACTCGGCGGGCTGCCGCAAACACGCTTCATTGATCAACTGGCCGTCACGTTCGAAAGCCGCCGCGATGAAGTTGTGCAAAGCATTGCGAGGATTGGGAAATTTTTGTTAAGCCGCGCGCGGCTGACCGTCAGCTTCACCGGCTCTCCAAAACTGCGGGAAAGCGTTTTATTTACGTTGAACCAATGGGCCGGAGAAATGGGCGGTCAGCCGCTGCCGGTGACAGCCCAAACCAGCGGCGGCGCCCTGAAACCGCAGCGTCTGGGCCTGGCCGCGCCCATGGATGTCGCCTATTGCGCCCTGACCATGCCCGCGCCCCACGCCTCCGATCCGTCGGCGCCGCTGCTGACCCTGGCCGCCAATTATCTTTCCCGCGGCTATCTGCTGGAGGAAATTCGCTTCAAAGGCACGGCCTACGGTGGCGGCGGTTCATACAGTTCTCTGGATGGCGCCTGGAAAATGCACTCCTACCGCGACCCGTGGGTGAACCGCACGCTGGATGTATACGCCAATATGCTCAACTACGTGCGCGGCGAACAGTGGTCGCAAATGGACATCGACCACACCATTATCGCCACCGCCAAGGACAGCGAACGGCCCATTCGGCCCGAAGCCGCCACCGGCGATGCGCTCTGGTATTATTTAACAGGCGAGACCCGGGCCTTTCGTGAACAACGTCACGCGGCCCTGCTGGCGGCCACCCCCAAGGCCGTACAGGCCAAAGCCATAGAAGTGCTGGAAAACAACGCCTCCGCCAGCGGCGTGTGCGTGGTGTCCAACCGCGAAAAACTCGAAGAGGCGAATCGGCAACGTCCGGAGACGCCGCTGGAAATTCAGGATGTGTTCGAAACACCGGCGGCGGGGGCGTAAGCCATTACCCATGTCCGCCGTATCCGCGTTCATCCGCGTCATCCGCGGTTCCCGCGGCGCCAATTACATTCGGCGCATAAAAAAACCCGCCCTTGATGCACGTCATTCCTCGCAAGGAGAAAGAGCGGTGCGGCGGGTGTGTTGAGTCAAACTTTAGGCGATGCGACCGGCGATTGCAAGCATAGTACCCGCACGGGGCCGTTTTCCCCAAGCCGCCCAAGCGGGTAAAATGGCGATGCGGTGACAACTTGAGCCGTCCCTTTTTTGCAAACGCCCGGAGCATGACATGCCCGCTGAAACCACCAGTTCATTACATGTTAATGTCATCGTTGACAGCGCCCTGCCGCTGGCCTTCGCCGATGTGATTGCCGAGCCGGAAGCCGCCGCCGATACCGTGCAACAACACATTCGCGACATGGCGCTGGCCGCCCGCGCCGCCGCGCGCGATCTGGCCACCACCACCGGCGCAGCGCGCAATGCCGCCCTTGAACAAATGGCCGCTTGTATACTGGCCAAATCTTCGGAAATTCTCTCCGCCAATGCCCAGGATTTAGCCCAGGCCAAAGCCGACGGTCTCGCCCCCGCCATGCTCGGCCGCCTGACCCTTTCAGAAGCCAAAATTCAAACCATGGCCGCGGGCATCCGGCAGGTGGCCGCGCAGGTTGATCCCGTTGGGCAAACCATCGAAGCGTATGACCGGCCCAACGGCTTGCGCGTGGAAAAGCGGCGCACGCCCATCGGCGTGATCGGTATTATTTATGAAAGCCGTCCCAACGTCACGTCTGACGCGGCCGCGCTGTGCTTAAAGAGCGGCAATGCGTGCATATTGCGGGGCGGCAAGGAATCCTTGCGCACCAACCATGCCATTGCCCTGGCCATTCACGCCGCGCTGCAGGCCGCGCACATGAATCCTGATTGCGTGCAGGTGCTCACCACGCCAGACCGCCGGGCGGTAACGGCCCTGGTCACCGCCGAGGGCCTGGTGGACCTGATTATTCCGCGTGGCGGGGAATCGCTGATCCGCGCCGTGGTCGCCCAGGCCCGGGTGCCGGTGATTAAACATTACCGCGGCGTGTGCCACATTTACATTGATAAAGATGCGGATATTGATATGGCCGTGGAAGTGGCGTACAGCGCCAAGGTTGATGGCTGCGCGGTATGCAACACTGCGGAATGTATTTTGGTACACAAAGATGTCAGCGCGCGCGTGCTGCCGCGCCTGGCCGCCAAGTATCGCGAGGCCAGGGTGGAAATGCGCGCCGACCCGCGCATTTTGGGCCTGTTGCAGGACGCCAAGCTGGCCACGGAAGCCGACTACGGCGCTGAATGTGTGGACGTAATTGTTGCCA
>JAJZCU010000372.1 GCA_021828935.1 Planctomycetota bacterium
GCCCGCCAACGTCACGCCATTAAACTTTGGTAGCATCCGCCGAATGGCCTGTGCAACGGGCGTTGGTTTTGAAAAGAGGAAAAGCGGTATGGAACAAAGCGGTATGGAACAATATGCATCGAAAACCACAGGGCGCCACACGACAGGTTCACGCCGCAGCGCCTGGCGGCGGGCATTGCTTGGCCGCAACGCGGCGCTGGCGGCGGTGGCGGCATTTGGCGTGATGGGCGGCGGGCTTGTCCGCGGCTTCCGGGCCCAAGACGCTTTGGGCAGCATGTTCAAGCCGTTGCCGCCGGCGCGACCGTTTATTAACTTTACCAAAAGAGGCTTTCTGCTGCATGGCAAGCCGACGTTCATCACGTCCGGCAGCATTCATTATGCGCGGGTGCCCAGCGCGTTATGGCATGACCGTTTGCTGCGCATGAAGCGCGGCGGCTTTAACACCGTGCAGACGTATGTGTTCTGGAACTTCCAGGAGCCCCATCCGGGCGTGTTTGACTTCAAGGGCCGACGGAATCTTAACCGCTATCTGCAGATTGCTAAAAAAGTCGGCCTGTACGCCACCGTGCGCGCCGGGCCATATTCCTGCGCCGAATGGGACAGCGGCGGCTACCCGGTGTGGCTGCGGTTTATCCCCGGCCTGAAAGTGCGCGAAGATGATGCGGCGTTCATGAA
Organism: Planctomycetota bacterium; assembly: GCA_021828935.1. Classification (GTDB taxonomy): domain Bacteria; phylum Planctomycetota; class Phycisphaerae; order WQYP01; family WQYP01; genus JAJZCU01. The sequence goes on from JAJZCU010000372.1 coordinate 676, forward strand.
TCCGCTGCGCACGTGGTTTCACAAATTATTGCCCATCGTGGCCCGCAACCAGATCAACCGGCATGGTTCCGTGATCATGGTGCAATTGGAAAATGAGGATCCGCAGGGGTGGGGCGCGGTATTACCCAACAAGTATTACCGGGATTTGTTGGGGCTGGCGCGGCGGGCCGGAATTGTTGTGCCGACGTTTTTCAGCGGCCAGCACCACGGCGCGGATCCCGCCGGCCATTCGGCCTGGCATTCCGGTACGCGCACCAGCCCCTGGTACACCACTGAATTTTGGGTGGATTGGTACAATGTGTACGGCGCCATGCCCAAATCCAAACAACGCTTTTTCCGCCGTGGGGTTTGGAAAATCATTGCTTTTGGCGGCAACGGCTACAATTTTTACATGATCCACGGCGGCACGAATTTTTCGCACTGGAATGATGATGAATTGCAGGCGTCTTATGACTATGGCGCCGCCATCGGCCAGTGCGGCGATCTGCGGCCAATTTATTACACATTCAAACGCGCCAATTATTTCGCGAGATCTTTTCAGAACATTTTGGAAAACAGCGGCGATAGTTCCAGCAAATACCAAACGGCTTTCAGCAAACTGCCCCGTGGCGTGAGCGTGGACGCCCGCAGCAGCCCGGCGGGAACAATTCTATTCTTAAATAACTCGAATAACCGGCGGGAGAGCGTCCACCTGGGCCACGGCGCCGTGATGCGCCTGCGCCGGCGCGAAATTGCGCCGGTGGTGCGCAATTTTCAATTGAACAGCGCGATGAAAATCGCCGACGCGCAGACGCGCATCTTCGGCATTGTTCACAATGGGCCGATGACCACGCTGGTGGTGTACGGCGGAAAAAAAGATGTGGGCAGGCTGAAACTTTCACTGGCTCGTCCGACGCGGGGCTCCAACGGCGGTTTCAAGGTACGGGGCCGAACGGCTATTTTGCCCTTGCGTTATCCGGCGGGGGCGCCGAAGCAGTATCTGCTGCGCGATGGCCGCCAGACGCTGCGCGTGGTCGCCGGCAACTTCCGCGCCGCGGACCGCATGTGGTTTGTGAACAGCCCAGTGGGCAAGGTGGCCGTTGAAGGGCCGCATTATTTGACAGACATTGCCGGAACCAAAAATGCGATGCGCATGGTGGTGGAGCGCCGCTTAGGTTCGCACCGCAGTCAGGCCATTTTGTACGGGCCCGCGGCGGCGCCCGTTACGTTTTCCGCAGGGAAGCAGAATTTGCCGCCCATCCGTGCGCCGCGCCTGGGCCGCTGGCAAATGGCCACGGCGGACGCCCCCGCCGGCATCGCCTTCAATGATCACAAATGGCTGCTGTCAAAAAATCCGCGGCAAATGGGCGTGGGCGGATACAACGGCGCGTATGCCTGGTATCGCACCCATGTGCATGTAGACCGCCAGGGCACGTACATGCTGCATTTCAACGGTATGCGAGATCTGGCCACGGTGTTCGTGAACGGTCACAAGCAGGTAAATATGAAATGGCGGAGCACCATCGCGCAGGTGCATTTGCGTTCGGGCCAAAATACCATTGCCGTATTCACCGCGCAGTATGGGCGAAACAAGCTGTTCGCATATCTTGGCCCAATTGCCCATCGCGATACCAAGGGGCTTTCCGGGCCGGTGCGGTTGGAGGGAAAGCCGCTTGAATCCCTGACTGTCAAAAGCTGGCAATGGCATATGGCGCCAAATAACAAACGGCAGGCCCTGGCGCAGCTCAAAGGGCATGGCCAAAAATGGCGGGCGGGCAACACGCACGCCGATATTTTTCATGGGCAGGCCGGGTATGCATGGTATCGGGCCAGACTGCCGCGGTTGACAGGCAGCGCCAGCGGCGTGTTGTCTTTTGCCGATGTGGATGACAACGGTACGGTCTTTTTGAATGGTAAGAAAGTCGGTCACCACTCCGGCTGGGGCCAGCCATTTGAAATTGGCCTGAACAGCGGCTGGCGCGACCACGGCGTGAACACCGTGGAAGTGCTGGTGCATAATACCAGCGGCGCCGGCGGCATCATGGGGCCGGTCAAATTTGAGACGTATGCTCCCGTTCCCGGTTTGCGGCACACGGCTGTGACCCAGTGGCGTACGCACGGTGGCATCGGCCGGCCCGTGGCATGGCATGCCTACGACGGCCGCGCGCCAGGCGTTCCCTGCTTCTACCGCACTACATTTCAAGCCGCGCCGCCGGCAAAACTGGGCAATCATCCGATCTTGCGGGCCGGATTCAAGGGCCTGTTCGGCGGGTTCATGTGGCTCAACGGCCACAACCTTGGGCGGTATCCCGATAAGGTCATGCCGATGGGCCTGTACCTTCCGGAATGTTGGCTGAAAAAGGGAACCAACACGCTGATGATTTTCGACGAGCACGGTCGCTCGCCGGCAAAGGTGCGCCTGGTGGTGGAAAAAGCCGCCAGCCGGGTGGTGCTGCGGTTGAAGGAACAGAGGCGGTAAATGCGAGAACTTCCGCACGGGATGTGATTGTCGCCCATGCTATAATCATGTCAAACGACGACGTGAGGATTCGCATGCTCGATAAGACCTTCTG
>JAJZCU010000373.1 GCA_021828935.1 Planctomycetota bacterium
CAATCGCAACATCATCCGCCGGGACACGCAGGATTGGCAGGTAAAGTTTGACTCAATGGATCCCAGCGACGCTGGCTTTGGCCAGGTCACCCTTTCCGGCAACGGCAGCACCACAGCCAATTTGCCCATGCAGCCTGGACCCGGCGGCGCGTTGCGCCCGAGCTGGTTTACAAATTTCTTTACATACGATCTGCTGGACGATAAAATCAGCGAAAATATGGACGCCTCAAATTCCAATCCGGACAGCCTGATCACGTTCTACGCGTATGATCCCAATCAAAATCTTATCAAAGAGACCAAGCCGCTGGGCAACATCATTGAATATGATTATGACGAACGCGACCTGCGCATCGCCCAGCGCGTGGGGTATGTGGCCGGCGGCTTTGCCGGGGCGGTGACGCTGTGGGGATTTGATGATAACGGGGATATGATCCAGGAGATCGGCCCGGAAATCCGCGGCCAGCCCGGCAACAGCCAGACCGCCAGCATCGCCGATGCGTTCATGTCCGGCAGCACGCTGGTTCACACCGGCGACTTTGTTTATTTTAATAACCTGGACGGTTTTGACCGCACCCTTTCCACCACGGACGCCGTGGGCGGCGTGTTGAACAATACGTTTGACCCGGAAGATAACAACGTGGCCACGGCACAGTTCGGCACGGCTGGCGGGGCCACGCCCACCGATCGCACCGGCGACATGAACGTGCCGTTGGTTTCTGGCGAAACGCGCTACGATGAGGCCAATCAGGCTTATGAGCAGCAGGCCAGTGTGTTTTTGAATACGGGCCTCTCCGGCGGCGTGGTTCAACACAACCTGTTCTCCGGCCGCGCCGCCACGCATACCGGCGGCGGCCTGGCCGCCAATTCCACCACCAACAGCAACACCGGCACGGTGACGCTGACCAACGGCGACCAAAGCTATGTCCTGACGCGCACCGCATTCGATCGCGCGGGCCGGACCACGGCCACCGCCAACGACAACGGCGCAATTGCCACCACGCAACACGATGGCGCTGATCGGGCCATTTTGCAAACCGATGCGCTTGGCAATCAAACGCTGACCACCTTTGACGGCAACGGCAACGCGGTGGTTATTCAAGTTACCGAGGTGGGCACGATTACCCAACCGGCCCAGGCCCCGGAAATCTTCACAACCTTTAATAAATTCGACTGCATGAACCAATTGGTCTTCAGTGCCAGCAGCGGGCCGGACGGATCGATCTCCACCGAAGAAGGCGTGGATCTGGCGTTGATTACCAAAACCGGCTTCGACAGCCGGGGCAACGCCACGGTTGCCATCGACGCCAACGGCAACACGGCCGTGAAAACCTTCGACGGCGCCAGTCGGCACTTGCAGACATTCCAGAACATGCGGCAGAACGGGCAGGGCGCCAATCCCCCGGCGGGCGTCAACGGCACGGCCGGCACGTTCACCGCAACGGGCCAGGGCCAAAACACCGGCAGCATTCTGACCAGCAACCAATGGGATGCCAACAGCAACCTGGTCTCGCTGACCGACGACCGCGGCGGCATTACGCTGTGGAGCTTTGACACCATGGACCGCGACATCCTCGTGACCATGCACGATGGCTCAAAATATATCAAGCAATACAACTTAGCCAGCGACATCATCAATTACACCGACGCCAACGGCTCGGTGTTCGCGAATACATTTGACCCAAGGGGCGGCAAGATCGCCGTGGGCATCACCCCCGGTCCGGGCGTGGGCGGCAGCACGGCGCAGGCGTCCCAATATGACGGCGACCGCCGCACGACATACTCATCGGACACCAGCCCCGCGGGCACGGCATCAAGCACGTTCAATCCGGATTCGCTGTCGCGCGGCGTGGAGGAACAGCAGCAGAATGTCGATGGCAGCGTTGGCTACAACACCAACACGGCTTTCGTATCGCTGCCGGCCACGCAGGTAACATATCCTAATAACCGCACCGTGAATGGCACGTTCGACGCCTTGTACCGCAAGGCGGGCATTGCCGAGGGCGCCACTGGGGCATCCATTGCCGCGTGGCAGTACTTTGGCCCAGGGCGCGTGGCGGAAGTGGCCTTGGGCAATGGCCTTATTCAAAGCATGTTAAACAATGCCCGCACGCATTCGGCGGTGCAGGGCACAGTGCCCAATCCGGCATGGGGCACGCCGTCAAGTGATCGGCTGGGGTATGATGGCGCTGGAAGATTCATCGGCAAGCGCTACCTTGCCGGCGGCACCAGCAACACCACATTCGCGTACAACAACACGAATCCTGTGGCGGGCAATACGGCTGGCTATGACCCGGCCAGCAACAAGAATTTTGAGCGCGCATTGCACGCGGAAATTACCAGCAATCTTTACCAGCCGTTCACGCTGGCCGGAGAACCAAACGGCGGGTACGACAGCATCAACCGCCTGCTGCAATACCAGCGCGGGATTCTCTCGCCCACCGGCGGGTATTTGGGCGACGGCGGCGGCAGCATTAGTACGCCCACCAATATCAACAACACGAACGTGAGCCGCAAGTTTAACATGGACGGCCTGGGCAATTGGCGGCAGGTGCAAACGCTGCCGGCAAATAGCTGCAGTGGCGTCACGGACATCCGCAGCCATAACAAGCTCAACGAAATCACGCAGCGGAATACCTACGAAAACATCATCGTGCCCTTCTCCTATGACGGCGCCCCCGGCGCCAGCAACGGCAACCTGATCAACGATGGCACGTTGATTTACAAATATGATGCGCTAAATCGTTTGGTGCAGGTAAGCCGCGTCTCCGACGGCCTGGTAATCGCAACGTATGTGTACGATGCCATGAACCGCCGCGTACGCAAGATTATCAGCAACGGCGGATTAACAGGAGACATTCCCGATAGCAGCACCGACTATTTTTACAGCGGCTGGCAGGTGATGGAAGAGCGCAACGCCGCCAACAACACCCCGCTGCGGCAATACGTTTGGGGCAACTACATTGATGAGTGCATCCAATTAACAACATTCGCCGCCCTTGGCGCCCAAAACCTGCCCGCCGGCACGTATTACCTACTGCAAGATTTGCTGTACCGTGCCGTGGCATTAACCAACTCCACCGGCGGCATCGTGGAAGCGTACGACACCGATGCCTGTGCGCCGTGAAAAGGCGCTGGTTTTCAGCGGGAGTCATACCCGCCCGGCAAATTGTTCGTTCCAGCCGGTAGCAATCGGGACGGCAGCATGAGGTAA
>JAJZCU010000374.1 GCA_021828935.1 Planctomycetota bacterium
TCTATGGACATGATGTAACGCCGGGCGTTGCGTCGAATTAGCAGCCCGCCGGGTGGCGGGCGCCCCAATGACTTGACTAATTTTAATAAAATTCAACAGGAGAACCTACTGATGAACATTCGTCCCCTTGATGACCGTCTGGTGGTGAAAGCCGCCGAAGCTGAAAGCAAGACCGCCTCCGGCATTGTGCTGCCCGAAACGGCCAAGGAAAAGCCCACGCGGGGCAAGGTGATCAGCGTTGGCCCCGGCAAGATGCTCGACAGCGGCAAGCGCGCTCCCATTGCCGTGAGCGTCAACGATGAAGTGTATTACGGCAAATACGCCGGAACCGAAGTGAAGATCAACGAAGAGAAATTTGTGATTCTTCGCGAGGGGGATCTTCTGGGCGTAGTAAGCAAATAAGCAGGAACATTTTCGTACAAAATTATACTTGAGGATGAATCATGGCTGCAAAGCAATTAATGTTTGATCAGGCTGCCCGGCAGAAGGTGTTTGAAGGCGTTTCCAAGCTGGCGTCCGCCGTGAAGGTGACGCTGGGCCCGTCCGGCCGCAACGTGGTATTGGCCAAGAGTTGGGGTTCGCCCCAGATCACCAAAGACGGCGTGACGGTTTCCAAGGAAGTCGAACTTTCCGAACCCTTCGAAAACATGGGCGCCAAACTGGTCAATGAAGTGGCCAGCAAAACCAACGACATCGCCGGCGACGGCACCACCACGGCCACGGTACTGGCGGAGGCCATTTTCTCCGCCGGTCTGCGCACCGTGACCGCGGGCACCAACCCGGCGGTGGTGAAGCGCGGCATCGACAAAGCCGTGGAAGCCGCCACCACTGCTATTAAAGAAATGGCCCGCAAGGTCAGCGGTAAGGAAGACCTCAAGAAAGTGGCCACGATTTCCGCCAATTCCGACGCCACCATCGGGCAGTTGGTGGCCGACGCCCTGGACCGCGTGGGCAAAGACGGCGTGGTGACCATTGAAGAAGGCAAGAGCACTGAAACCACCATGGATTTGGTGGAAGGCATGGCCTTTGACAAGGGGTATCTTTCGCCGTATTTCATGACCAACCCCACCACGCTGGAATGCGTGATGGAAGACGCCTACATACTTATTTATGAGAAAAAGATCAGCACCATCAGCGAAGTGCTGCCCTTGTTGAATAAAATTGTCACCGCCGCCAAGCCGCTGCTGATCATCGCTGAAGATGTTGAAGCCGAGGCCCTGGCCACCCTGGTGGTGAACCGTCTGCGCGGCATCCTGAACATTGCCGCGGTGAAGGCGCCGGGTTTTGGCGACCGCCGCAAGGCCCTCATGGGCGACATTGCCACGGTAACGGCCGGCAAGTTTATTAGCGAAGATTTGGGTTCGAAGCTGGACGCCATTGAATTGTCTGACCTGGGCCGCGCCAAACGCATCGTGATTGACAAAGACAACACCACGATTGTGGAAGGCGCCGGGAAGAAGAAGGACATCGAGGGCCGCGTGGCGCAAATCCGCATGCAGGTGGAAAAAACCACCAGCGATTACGACCGCGAAAAGCTGCAGGAACGTTTGGCCAAGCTGGCCGGCGGCGTGGCCGTGTTGCGAGTTGGCGGGCCTACTGAAACGGCCATGAAGGAACGCAAATTCCGTGTGGACGACGCTTTGCACGCCACCCGTGCGGCGGCTGAAGAGGGCATCGTTCCCGGCGGAGGCGTGGCGTTTCTGCGGGCAATTCCGGCGGTTGAACAAGCCAAGACGCGCGCCAAGGGCGAAGAAAAGATCGGATTTGATATTATTCTTTCCGCCCTCCGCGCTCCCACCAGCCAAATTGTGGAAAATGCCGGTGAAGACGGCAGCGTGGTCATTGATACCATTTTGGAAAAAGAAAACGCCTACGGCTACAACGCCGCGACGGGCGAATTCGGCGACATGTTTAAGATGGGCATTGTTGATCCAGCCAAGGTGGCGCGTTCCGCCCTGCAAAATGCCGCTTCTGTGGCGGGTTTGCTATTAACCACCGACGTGCTGGTGACGGAAGTCAAGGATGAGAAGTCGGCCATCGGCGCGGTAAAATAACGCTGTGTCCGCGGGGGCTGTGCGCCGGGCTGTGTTGGTCAGCGGAAAAACGTTTTGGAAACTTTATGCAGGGCCGGTGTTTTTTCGACACCGGTCCTGCTATCATTCTGGGCCAAAACTTCCGCCCGCTTTTGCGGGCGCCGCCGCGGGGATGCCGGCGCTGTTGCCGTTTGCGTTGCGCTTGCAATTAGCCGGCGATTCGCGGAACCTTCTTTAGCGAAATGAATCTATGCCAAGAGCAACCATGCCCACAAAACGTGATTACTATGAAGTGCTTGAGGTCAGCCGCACCTCATCGGTGGATGAAATCAAGCGCGCGTATCGCCAGGCGGCGCTAAAGTACCATCCTGATAAGAATCCCGGAAACGCCGAGGCGGAGATCCGCTTCAAGGAATGCGCCGAGGCGTACGAGGTGCTTTCCGACCCGGAGAAACGCAACCGCTACGACCAACTGGGGCATGAGGGGATGCGCGGGGCGGGCGTACATGATTATCAACATATGCGGACGGAGGATATTTTCTCCGCCTTTGAAGACATTCTGGGCGCCAACTTTGGCGGCGCGGGCCGCCAGCGGCAGCGGCAGGCGCGCGGCTTCGACCTTGAAACGCAGGTGGAAATTACGCTGCAGGACGTGGCCATGGGCTGTGAACGCAGCATTGACTTCACCCGTCAGGACATTTGCGAAACCTGTGGCGGCAACGGCGCGCGTCCCGGCACCAAACGCCGCATCTGCACCACCTGCGGCGGCCGCGGCCAAGTGGCCCAGCGCGGCTTCGGCGGCATGTTTCAAATGGTTTCCACCTGCCCGGCCTGTCTGGGTCAGGGTTCCACCGTGGACAAGCCCTGCGACCAGTGCGACGGCTCGGGCCGCTTCCCAAAAAAGCAAACGGTGAGCGTAAAAATTCCCGCCGGCATTCACGACGGCCAGGCGGTGCGGGTGCGCGGCGAAGGCGAGCCGGGCGAACATGGCACGTCGCGCGGGGATTTGCATGTGTATGCCCGGGTGAAAGAGCACCCGTTCTTCCACCGCGATGAAAACAATCTGATTTTGCAGATGCCCATCAGCTTCGCCCAGGCCGCACTGGGGTCCGACGCCAGCGTGCCCACCCTTTTTGGCAAGGCCAACCTGCACATACCGGGGGGGCTTGCAACAT
>JAJZCU010000009.1 GCA_021828935.1 Planctomycetota bacterium
TGTACGTGCAACCGGCGCATGGGGATGTTTAAGATACATATTAAGGAACGGTCCAAAACGTCGAATCATGGACTCGCCAGTCTCCAAATCTGGATAGCCGCACATTTGGCAACCCGCCTGCCCGAAAAAATGCAGCACCTGCGGCGCGGAGGCGAAAGGGTGCCCCACCAACGCCCGCAGCAGCAGAATCGCCCGGGCGCCCGTTTCAACTCCGGCCATGGCATGAAGATACGCCAACTCACGCAAGAGGCGCTCCATACCAACGGCGTCTTCCGATGCCCTTCGCGACGGCGCATTGGCGGCTGCGGCAACCTCCGCCAAATATTGGTTTAAGTCGGCGGTTGTTAACAGCTCACGAGCGTCAATGCGGGAATGGCGCGGGCTGGTTTGTCTGGGCCGGCGCGGCGCCCGATGTTGTGTGGACCGTGGGGCCCCGCCGTCCTGGACTTTCGCGAAGAGCCGCTCAACCTTTGAGAATTGCTCACGGAGCATGAAATACTTCGTCTGCGCGGCGCTGATTTGGCCGATGACCACGCGCCCCCGCGGCTTTAAATCCTCCATAATTTTTTCGATGCGCTCAAGCGCCGCATCGGCCCGGTCCAGCAACGCATTTTTATCGCGCCGCGATTCGGCGTTCATGGTGGTACATTGGGCGTATGCCAGCGGACGCACCTGCACATTAATTCCCGATTCAGTTGCAACCACGTTCAGCAAGGTCGGCGCACCGGGCTGGGTTGCGGCCAGATGCGCAGCCACGGGCTGCACGAATTGGCGGTTGATGGCGCGGCGCAACGCCCGGGCGCCCAGTTGCGGGTCGTATGCCTGGTCTACCAGTCGCGCCAACGCCCCAGGCGCCACGGACAACATGCAGCGGCGCTGTTGCAGACCTTCCCGCGTGAGCACCTCGTCAATCATCCGCTGCGCGATTTGCGCCGTCTGTTTGCGCGTGAGCCGGGCAAAGGGAACCACGCGATCAATCCTGTTAAAGAACTCCGGCCGGAAGAATTGTTCCGCCGCTCGCCGATAGGCCACCCCGGAATCCGCCCCGCCGGTGGCGAAACCAAATGTTTCACCGGCCGCGCGCACCCCCAGGTTGGATGTCATGATGATCACCGTGTTGCCGAAGTCGCTGGTGCGGCCCAGGGCGTCGGTCAGGCGGCCTTCGCCAAGCACCTGCAGCAGCAGATCAAAAACGTCCTCGTGCGCCTTTTCAATTTCATCCAGCAGAATCACGGCAAACGGCTGCCGGCGCACCGCCGCGGTAAGCAGCCCCTCGGGGTGGTTCCAGGCGCCAACCAGCCGCGCCGCGGAGTACGGGTCCACGTATTCGTTCATGTCAAATCTTAACAGGCGTTCGGGATTGCCGAAAAGATAATGGGCCAGAGCCTTGGCGGCCTGGGTTTTGCCCACGCCGGCGGGCCCGAGGAACAGGATTGAGCCCAAGGGACGGCCCGGATCGTTGAGTTGCGCCTTGGCCACCGACACAATATCAGCCATCGCGTCCACCGCCTGCTGCTGGCCGGTGACATCGCGCTCCAGGCCCCGAACAATATCGGCTCGTTCCAGCCGCGTTTGTCGGTCAAGAAATTCCACGGACAGCCCGCTCTTGGCGTGAAACTCGGCCAAGACCTCGCGGCGGCTGATGTCCGATGTTTTATATTTGGAGGCCAAATCTTTCAGGAAAATTGCAACCTTGCCGGGCAGCGCCAGATCACGCACATACCGCTGTTGCAATTCCATTGCCGTTGGCAGTACGTCAATGCCGAAGCGGCAACCATGCAGCCCCTCCATTTCGCGCATGAAAGCAATCAGCAGGCGGCGGGCGTCTGGTTCCGACGGCTCGCGCACGGGAATGATATGAAATAAATCGGCAAAGCCGCGATCCCGTTCGCGCAGCACGCGCAGCGCTTCGGGATTAATCTCCGCAAGAAACCGGATATCACGGCGCTCCATGGCCGGCCGCAGCGCCTGCGCCACGCTGAGTTTTGAACTCGCCGAGAGCCCGGCGTGAAACAGCCCGGGCAGGTCATCGAAATACAGTACATGGCGGCGTCTTTTCGCGTGGTCCAAAATCGCCATCAGTCGATTTTCCCACTGGCCCACGTACATCATCCCGCTGATGAGCCGCTGCGGCGAAAGCAGCCACACGTTCTGCGTGTTGCCATACGGATTCTGTAACTTTTCAAGCCGCCGGTATACATATTCATGCACCAGGGCGGTCTTGCCGGCCATGCGCGGGCCCACCAGAAGCACCGGCCGCTGATCCGGCGAATTGAGGAGCCGCGTGAGTTCGGTCACTTCGGTCTCGCGTGAAATGGCGCGGCCAAGATCATCGGGAAACAATGCATCCAGCCGCCGCCCCACGCGCTGGAGTTCCGCGCGGCCATCCATGGTTGTCTCGCCCATGAGTGCGGAGAACAGGCGACCGTTCTTTAGTTCCAGCTTTTGGTTTGGCGCTACGTCCAGATCAATCTCCGTCACGGACGCATGTATCAGAACGTCCATGGTGGGCGGCGCGATGAAGTTCGGATCCTCTTTCTCTTCCCCACGGAAGTAATCGGTGAATGTCTCTTTTGCCCGGGCGCGCAATGATTCGCCTCTGGCCACCTCAAACCACACGCCCGGGACCGTGGGGGAGAAAGCCACGCGGCGGTCGAAAGCGTCAAATGCGGCCACCATCAGGTGGCAGTGAATGGTGCGACGCCGCAACAGCAATTTTTCATCAACAATGGCGGTTTCCACGTTGGGCGAAAAGCTCCACCGCACCAGGTCATCGTGGCGCAGCTCGCGGCCGGCGCGCTCCAACACGCTGCGAATTTCCTGCGCCACGCGCTGCATGGCCCGGCTTAAAAGTTCCGCCCGCCGCGCGGGCTTGCGCACAAACAGCGGGCGCACCCGGAATTCCGCTCCGCCCTCAGTACGCGTCTGCTCTACATAGATCGGAATCGTAAACTTCATTTTCCGACGGGCTCCCGAATCGCTTTCGCGAGATACTCTTCCATCAGTGCGCGCAGGGCTTCATCGAAATTTGTCCACGCCGTCACGCAATTTAACGCCAGGTCGTTGATGGTTTGCTGTTCGAGATTCATGCGCCGGCGTCGCTTGGTTCTCTTAAGGCCTCCGATGCGGTGAACATCCGCCGGCGGTTGATAATCATTTAACGGGCCGGGGTAAACCGCCACCAGGCACGCCGACTCATTTTGGCCGCGCATGAAGACATGCGAACCGGCCTCTCCCAGAAAAAATGGCAGAATATGTGGCGCCCGGAGTTCCATGACAATTCCGATGGGTTTGCCGTCGCCCGCGGCAAAAAACCTGGCCGGTTCTTCCACGCGGTGCAACAGCAGGCCCCGGTCGTCATGGGCGTACCAACCGGTAACCAGTCTGGCCTGGTGCGCCACGGCGGCGCGAAAATAGGCTCCGGCCAGCGCAAAGAGGTCCGGCGCCTGTTCGCAGAAAATGGCGACTGTGGCCTGGTGCGGATTTTCAAATCCAAGCCCGTACAACTCCAAAAGTACCGTCGCGAAAATGGCTTCCGCGTCGTCGATCTGCCGGGCCCAGTCCGCCCCGCGCTGACCGCCATGCTCATAGAAGCATTGCAGCGCTGCGTCCTCAATGGCCACAATTTTGCTTTTTAACGCCATTGCGCTGTCCAGTGGCGCACGCAACCGTTTCACCCGTTGCCGCCACTTCGGGACCGTCGGATGGTTCGGCGGCGCGCTTTCCTCGTGCGCAATGGACCGTTCCAGGCGAAAGACCTCATTATGTACATCCAGCAACGCCGTGCTTTTTTCCAGCCGCTGCACCTGCCGACGCACCGTGGCCGCGCGGGTTCCCAGCAATGGGCCGGCACCGCCCGCGGCGCTGGCCAAGGCGTTGGCGGTGGCCGCGCGTACTCGGATGCTCAAACCGTCACTGCCGACGCGCACCAGGGCGGTCAGCGGCACATCGTCGGCATACGTGTTGATCGCGCCAGCCAGGGGCGCCAGCAATTCGCGCTCAATGGCCCGCTTCAACGGCCGTGCGCCGTAGGCCGCGTCAAAACCTTTTTTTGCAAGATAATCCGCACTCTCTTCATCCAGATCAAACGCAATGTCGCGCAGACGCAGACCGTCGCGCTGCCGCAGCAGCGCTAATTCGCGCCGCGCAATGGCCGCGATCGCCGCGCCGTTCAGCGGCAGAAACGGCACGATCCGGTCAATTCGATTAAACAGTTCTGGCCGCAGAAAGGCGCGTACTTCCTCCGTAAAATGCTCTGCCGGGTCGGGCGTCTGCCCGGCGCACAGCCCGAAGCGCGGACGTCCGAAAGACGCCGCGCCCAGGTTGGATGTCATGACAATGATGCTATTGGTAAAATCAGCCAGACGTCCGCTGGCGTCGGTTAAGCGCCCCTCGCCAAGCACCTGCAGCATCAGATCAAAAAATGCGCTGTGGGCTTTTTCAACTTCATCAAACAAAACCACCGAGAACGGCTGCTGGCGAATCCGCGCCGTGAGCAACCCCTCCGCGCGCCCGAAGCCACCCACCAGACGCTGCACCGCCTCCGCCGTGTTGTATTCAGTCATATCAAACCGAGTGAGCCGCGTGCGGTCGGTAAAAAAGTATTCTGTTAACGTCTTGGCCATTTCGGTTTTGCCCACGCCCGTTGGACCGATAAACAGCAGCGATGCGATCGGGCGCCGGGGCCGGTTCAGCCCGGCCTTGAGCGTGGCCAAAAGATCAACGATCAGATCAATGGCCCCGTCCTGGGCCATCACCTGCCCCATAAACCATTTTCGTGCCGCGGCAATGTCCAGCGGGACGGCGTCGTCAATCATGGCCAGAGGCAGGCCGGTTTCCCGTGCGAAGGCGGCGGTGATGAGTTCCGGTCCCGGCGTCTGGCCGCTTGTGTCACGCAATAAATTGCGTATAAACCGAATGGGACGGCCGGGGAAGCCCGAATAGCCGGCATATCGGCGGTGCAGCCGCTGCAGGGTCTCCAGAGCCGCGTCGCTGAAAGGACAAGGGTCTTCCGGCGTTTCCTGGGCGGCCACGCGGCGGAGAATGGCATGCACGGTCTGGCGCGATGGCGCTTCAACTTTTATCTGTCGGAACACCGCCAGCAAATGAGGGTCGCGCCGTTCCAGCACCGCGATTTGTTCCACCGTGCATTCAGCGATGGCCAAAAGTTCGCCCCGCGCCATATAATTGCGTAGAAATCCCGCGATGCTCAGGGTGCTGGACCGCGCTTGGCCGATTTCCAGCAGTTCTATTAAATTTCCCAAATACAGCACGGCCCGCGCGGCTGAAGCCTCGCGGCAGAGCTTGTGGCATCGTTCCTGCCAAATGCCAAAGCCCAGGGCGCCGGCGATCAGGCGCGTTCCGCTGGTGGCCCAGAACGGCCGATCGCCCAGGCCAAAATGTTCGCGCCGCCGCACCAGTTCATGCACCGCCGCCGTCTTCCCCACGCCCGACGGGCCCACCAGCAGCACCGACCGCGCGGCGCGGCCGGCCAGGGCATTGGCCAACTGCTCAACGACGTTGTCCAGGCCAATTCTTTCGGGGGCCGACCGTTTTGCCATATCACTGCCAACTTCCTCCAGCACCGACTTCACCGGCGCCTCGCGGTCCGCAGCCTCTTGGGCTCGCTGCTTGGCCGATTTTATGGAAACAATCATCTCCTCATGGCGCAACTCCAGGCCGGTGAACCGTTGTAGCTCCGCCAATCGCAGCAGCGACTGCTCCGCCCTCTGCCGCTGCAGCGCGAAGCGAATCTCTTTTTTTAATTGCGGTAGAATTTTTTCCGCTTCTTCCGTCACGGCGGCCGCCTGCAACGCGGGAACGTAAGCCACATGCACGCCATCGGGCCGATTCCAGCGAACCGCGCGGAACGTTAGCGTCACCGGCGCCCGCCAGGCGACATCACCCGGCGGCGGATCAATATCCAGCGTCACGGTTTCAATGCTCAAGTTATTCGTTGCCTGGCGCTTTGAGATGTCCGCCGCCGGCCCGTGAGCGAGCATCCGCGGCAGAAGCGATTGCAGCACCGCAACCGCTTCTTCCGGCGTCTTGGCCAGCGATACAATTTCCGGAATAAATAAAGATTCCCCCACGCACCCGCCGTCGCACAGGGGTTGGATCATGATGCCCAGTTGTAATGTCACATCGGCCATGCAGGCGTCACCGCCGGGAAGGCTACGTTACAAATTGGCCGGCCGCAAGATTCTTAACGTGCGGCGCCGACGGCGCAGCCGCTTTTTTCGCGCGGGCGCGACTTCAGTTTGACGATGCCCTCAGTTCCGCGGCAAACACAACTCACCCAGGGGGATTTCCAGGTCCAGGAACGGCGGAAACCGCACGGTTTCGTCCCCGCGGCCGTTGGCCCCCAGCGCGTATTTTCCATCGGCAAGTACGTAGGCCTCGGCCGTTCTTGCGATGGGATCAACGATCCAATAATTCGCCACGCCATAGGCCGCATATTCTGCGAATTTTTCCACCCGATCGATGCGTTCGCTGCCTGGGCTGATAAATTCCACGCACAGGTCGGGCGGCCCAGCAACCGACTTTCCGATGGCCAAATACACACGCGCGGCGGAAAAATAAAGCAGGTCGGGGCGCCGCACGGTCCACGCTGACACCCGGTTATCCACATCCCAGGAAATTTCGCCGAGTTTATGTGCCCTAATATGCATCGCCACAATGGATGCCAAATGCAGGCTCACACGGCCATGCGCAAATGACAGACTTGGACTCATTATAATTTCTCCATCCACCAATTCCCGGCGAATTTCATGCGGATCCTCCGGCAGTTCCATAAACTGCCGGGCTGTCATGCGTTGTGCGGCAACCAAGCTCATAAAAAACTCCAGTGCATGATGGCACTTCCACAAATACGGACAATCCATTCCTATTATACAAGCGCGTAAATTCGCGGCAATGCGTGCGCGTAACGCATACTTTCGGGTGCGTTGGCGTTAAGCTCTGGCAAGGCCGCAGCTCTTGGGCGAGCCCACAACATCCCAGTTTTTTGGAGCCAATGATGTCTGACACGTCCTCGGAAGTCTATCCGTGCAATTCAAATCCGGCGGCGTCGGCCGCAATAAGCCGCAGGCAACTCATGGCCATGGCCGCCGCCGCCACGGCAGCCGTCGGCCTGTCCCGCGTGGACGGACGGGATCGGACGCCGCAGGCCACACCGCATGCCGGTACTTTGCCGGTGGTGCAAATGGACCTCTCAGGAACCAATTGGACGCTGCAACAACAAGATACCGGACACAAAATCTCCGCGGCGGTCCCTGGCTGCAATTATCAAACGCTGATGGAACATAAATTAATTCCAGACTTTTGGTATCGCGAAAACAACCATAAAGTGCAATGGGTTGCGGAAAAAACATGGATTTACGAACGTGAATTTGTTGTTTCCACCGCCATGCTGGCCAAAGCCCACGTTGAATTAATCTGCCACGGATTGGACACGCTGGCCAGCATCTCGATCAATGGGCGTCATGTGGCGGACACGGACAACATGTTCCGCACTTACGCGCTGGATGTGAAACCGCATCTGCGAGCGGGCGCCAACGCCATTCGCGTTGTCTTTTCCCCGTTGAATGCATATGTGAAGGAACATCAGCAAGCCTATGATGCCAAATATAAAATTAATCTCGCCGGCGCCTCAAGCTGGGTCCGCAAGGCGCCCTACATGTGGGGGTGGGACTGGTGCCGCCAACTGCTGCCCGCGGGCATTTGGAAGAAAATGGAACTTCTGGCGTTTGATGCCCGCCTGACGGACTTGGGCCTTCTGCAGCAACGCCAGGCAGACGGCAGCGTGCGCGTTGACGCGCACGCTACCACCGCCGGCGACAGTGCGGGCCACGCGCTGCATGCCACGGCTTATCTTGGCAATCAAACCGTGGCGCACGGCAAAGCCACGGTCGCCGGCGGCGAAACCACCATTTCCATGGTTATCCAGCATCCACGGCTCTGGTGGCCCAACGGCATGGGCGAACAGCCCCTGTACCATGTGAAGGTGGAACTGCGCAACGCCAACGGCCACCTTGCGGACGCCATCACCCGCCGCACCGGCCTGCGCACCATTGAGGTGCTGCCCCCCGCCGATGGCAAGGCCATGCATGTCAAGGTCAATGGCGTGGCATTGTTTGTGAAAGGCGCCGATTGGGTTCCACCCGACGGTCTGCCTTCGCGCGTGCCCGATGAAACTTGGCGCTGGTACGCCCGGACCGCAGCCGAAAGCAACTTTAACTTCATCCGCCTCTGGGGCGGCGGATATTACGAAGCGGACGCGATGTTCGACGCCTGTGATGAACTGGGCATTCTGCTGCAGTTTGAATTTAAGTTCGCCAACACGGTTTACCCGGTGCGGGACAAGGCTTTTGTTGACAATGTGTCCGCCGAGTTTCATGACAATATCCGCCGCACGCGCAATCACCCCAGCATCGCCATTTGGAGCGGTAACAACGAAATCGGCTACTTCAAAGGGTACAATTACCTGTTTGGAAAAATTGTGGGCGGCGCCGTGCGAAAACTGCTTCCCGGCGCGTTCTATGAAAAAGGCAGCGGGGCGTTCGGCAGCGGCGACATCCATGATTGGACCGTCTGGCACGGCCAGCAGCCATTCTCCGCGTATCGGAACATTGAGGGATTCGTGACGGAATTCGGCATGCAGTCATTTCCCGAACCGAAAACGGTACGGGCGTATACCGACGCCGCCGACCGAACCAGCGTGCATACGCCCGTGATGCGCTATCACCAAAGGGATGGCAGCGGGCGTGGCAATGGCATTATCATGCAATATGTCCATGAATACTTTGGTCGGGAGATATCTCCTTTTAACGACGCCCTCTGGCTCAGCCAGATCATGCAGGCCTATGCCATTCGCACGGGCGTGGAGCACTGGCGGCGTAACATGCCGGCATCCATGGGCTCCGCCATCTGGCAATTCAATGATTGCTGGCCGGCGCCGACCTGGTCCATGATTGATCGCTACCGCCGCTTCAAGGCCGCACAATACCATAGCAAACATTTCTTCGCCCCCCTGTTGGTTTCGCCCGTGTTAAAAGGGGACGCACTGGATGTGTATGTGGTCAGCGACCGGATGAAGGATTGCGGCGGCATGTTATCCTGGCGGATAACCGATCTTACCGGCAACACAATTCTAAGCGGCGATCATAACGTGCAGATTCCGGCCCGGGCCAGCCGCCTGGCCCAAAGCATTGATTGCGAAGGGCTTCTGAAAAAGCACGGCGCAAGAAACGTGATCGCGTGGACGCAACTGCGCGTGGGCTCGCGCGCGGTCAGCGAGAACATCGCAGTGTTCGCCTTGCCTCGCATGTTGTCCCTGAAACCGGTAAAAATTAATACCCATGTTGCCGCGGCCGCCGATGGTTATGATGTGACGCTGTCCGCGGACCGTGTCGCCCTTTACGCATTCCTTGACCTGCGCAAGATCGACGCCACCTATAGTGATAACTTTGTTCATCTGCACCCCGGAATGCACGCGACAATTCATGTGAAGCCAGCCGCGACGATCACGCACCAGGAATTTGTCCATCGGCTTGGTGCCCGCAGCCTCATTGATTTGGCTGAGCTTGGGCCACCCGCTCCGATCGCCGCCGCCCCGGACGGCACATTCCATCTCACGCCGGATGCCGCCATTCTGCACGGCCCCGGCCTGCTGGTCGACAACGAACATGGGGCCCGCAACATCGGCTGGTGGAACAACCCCGCGGCATTCGTCTCGTGGAAGTTTGATGTTAAGGAAGGTGGCCGTTACGACATCATCGGAAACTTCGCCACGCCACAGGGCTCCGTCAAGCTGCGCCTGACGCTGGCCGGCCACACATTGGAAAAGCCCGTCCCGAAAACGCCCACTTGGCGCCAGCCGGAGAAAATTTCATTCGGGGCCATCGAAATTCCCCACGCTGGCGTGTACCAACTGGTCATTGGTCCCGGGGACGCGGCCCATTGGCATCCCGTGAACGTGCTTG
This sequence comes from Planctomycetota bacterium, assembly GCA_021828935.1. GTDB lineage: Bacteria > Planctomycetota > Phycisphaerae > WQYP01 > WQYP01 > JAJZCU01. The sequence goes on from JAJZCU010000009.1 coordinate 9,984, forward strand.
GCATGACCGTTACGCCGGTCCGGTAACGGGCTTCCGCGCAGACGCGAACCGGCGCGTGGCGGACCGCGGCCCAGCCTGCGCGCCCGTACTTATTTAACAACCAGCGCGATGACCGTATCCACTGCGTTCCAATGCGCGCCCGCGGGCAGCGTTATCTGATAACCCGCACGGTCCGGTCGCAGGCCCACCGCTTTGCCATGCAGCAGCGCGGCGCTGACGAATTTTACATGATCCGCCGGCGGGCCGATTTGCAACGCATTCCCCCGGGGCGCCATGAGCACATGCAGGTAAACAGTTTTTCCATGCCTGCTGTCCACCGCCACGCCCCACTGCGGTTTCGCAGCGGCCATTGTACCAGAGACATATGCCCGGCTGGGTTGCGTGTTGTAAATCGCGGTCGCGTTGGTCTGCACCAGTTTGCCGAAGGCCCGGAGCCCCCGCCGCACGCCCGTTTCCCATTGGTTGTTTGAAAATGGACTGGTGGCATAGACCACGCCGCCATTATGCTGGCCCTTGGTGGCGATGGAACATATTAGGAAGCGGTACATTTCACTTGGCGTGTATGTGAGCTTGCCCGCCTGGGCCCACCACGTCCCGGCGATGACCGCCGCAACCTGATTCTGCGACGTATTGTAAAGATGTGGTTTGGCAATGTGATCAAAAAGATTCCAGTTTTCCCCGCCCACCAGATTAGCCGGCGGTTTGCTGCCGTCGCCATTGGTCCAGATGGCCGCTTTCGGCGTGTAATGTAGCATGATTTTCTGTACCGTGGCGCCGTTGCTTGCCCCTCCGCCATCATCCTCCCAATAACCGGCAATCGCCGACCCGTACCGCCGGCCTAACTCATTTAACAGATTATAATAAAGCTTGTTCCACTTGGGATCATGCGGCTCGCCATGCACCGCGCCCTTGATAACCAGGCGTTTGGACGTCCAGCCCAGTTGGACTAATTTCTGGATCATGGGCGGCGTGAAATCATGCCGGTCATCCGGATGCACATACAGCACCAGTTTAATATGCCGGGCCTTCAGCGCCGCCGCGAGGGCCGCGATTACGTCGCGCTTGCAGACATGCCCGGGAAATCCCGCCCCCCATACCTTACTAGGGAATAGCGTGGTCATGCGCCAGTGGTAGGCCGTAAAGATCACGTACTGTGCGCCCATGGTCTGGGCCATTTTAGCGATGCCCGCAACATTGAGCGCATCGGCAAATTGATTCACATTGCCCAGCGGAGGTTTGCCCGGCGCCGCCTGCGTCAACCCAAACACATAATGGACAAACAGCCCCAGTTTGGCGTTGCCCAACTCAGGCCGGACCTTTGGCGCGGCGGCCAAAGCGCTGCGCCCCGCCGCCCCGGCAAGCATGGCGGCGGCCAGAATACACATTTTAACTGCCGGGCGTCTCGGGGACGGTTCGCATTTAGTAAATTTTACCATGTCCCGTGTCCTGCAAAGCGCTGTATTATATCCGTCATCCTGGGGCACTTTCGCCGGGGCGTTTGAATGGCCAAATTTTATACGCGCAGCGTTGCGGCTATGGGCGGATGCATTGCCCGGCCTCAATTGTGACGATTCGGCAAGGAAGTGCGGCAACCCAGCACACTTCCCACCATCACGCACAAAGTCCCGTTTGTAATTTCGCGAAACAGAAAGCCCCCTGCGGTAACGTTTCTTGCGGAATGTTTACAGAGGAGTAAGCCCGTATGGTAAATGCCCGAAAATTCACAAAAACTGCGAGCCTTGTCATTGCCGCGCCACTGCTGGGGGCCCTGTCTTGCGCCGCGGCAAGCCCGGGACATTCCACATCCTTAGCCGGCCGCGCCGGCGCCCCGCCCACGAGCCTTCGTCATGCGTTTGAACGTGTGGACAGTCAAGTAAGAAATTCAGTGGTCGCCATTCACACTTTGCAGCGGACAACCATTGTTAAGACCGTCACCACCGGTATTCTCACCAAACCCGCGGCGCGCCATGATGGCGCCCCTCGCAAGCCCGATTCCAACCGGGTCAATAGCGTTAAAACCACCACCATTACCACCACAAAAAGCGTGGGCAGCGGCGTGATCGTGCGTGCTGACGGGTATATCGTGACCAACGATCACGTCGTGCGCGGCGCTGACTATGTCAAGGTCATCCTGTGCAACGGGCTGGCTTACCGCGCCAAAGTGGTGGGCGTGGACCCCAACACCGACCTTGCCGTTGTTAAAATTCATGCCCCAAACCTTCAGCCCGCCGTCCTGGGACATTCCGCCCGGCTGCGCGTTGGGCAATGGGTCTGTGCCTTCGGGGCGCCGTTTGGCCTTGGCCGCACCCTGACCAACGGCGTGATCTCCGCGGTGCATCGGCGAAACGTAGGCTATCTGGTCAAGCAGCATCCAACATGCGCAGGACTTATTTACGAGGATTTTACGCAATCAGACACGCCCATTAATCCCGGCAACTCCGGCGGGCCTTTGTTTAATCTTCGCGGCCACGTTGTCGGCATCAACAGCGCCATTATGAAAACCGGAACCGGGGGTTTTGAGGGGGTTTCTTACAGCATTCCTTCCAGTATTATTCGCAACGTTTCCAACGCAATTATCGCCCATGGCAAGGTGGTGCGCGCGTGGGTGGGCGTGGCGGCCGCCATTCCATCGCGCAATTGCTGGGCGGACTTAACCCGCAGCGAGGGCTATTCTGGGCCCGGCGGCGCGTTGCTAACCCGCGTGGAACCCGGCAGCCCCGCCGCCAAAGCCGGCCTCGTCGCCGGTGACGTATTGATTGCATGCAATGGCCGCCGTATTAATAATGTACAGGCGCTGCGCGAATCATTGGCGGTGGAAAAGCCCGGCACGCAGGTGCATTTGAGCGTGTTCCACGACGGCCATGTCGTACAACACACTGCAACCATGGCGGTTGAGCCCAAATCGCTGCCGGCGTTTCTGAAATCGCGGCGCCCGCAAAAATCCGCCGGCGCACTATTCGTCGCCGCCGCTGGCCTCGCGGCCCAAAATGCAACCCCTGGCCTTCGAAAAAAGTTTGCCATCACCGGCCCCGCCGCCGTTGTCATCACCGCCGTGGATCCGGTCAGCCCCGCCGCCTACGCCAACATCGGTCCCGGTACAACAGTGCTGCGCGTTGGCAACGCCGCGGTCAGTTCCGTGTCGGCATTGCGCGCCGCCCTGGCCAGTGCGCCTGCTGGTAAGGCCGTTTTGTATATCCGTCCTCCGCATGGCCAGCCGCGCGCGGTCACTCTGCCCGCAGGCACGCTGCAAATCCCCAATGTTTGCTTTTGACCGAAGCCCACGCGCGCCGCTGCATTTCTTAGCAACACTGCTGACAACCAAGTTAGCAAGGCGGTCAAATCTGCCATCACATTGCGCCTGAATATTGGCCCACAATCTGGATTTTTTGGGCTTTTACGGGCCTATTTGTGGCGGAATCGAAAATGAGGTAAGATAGCCGAAAATAAGGCTTAAATTCCCACAAAATGGGCTTTTTCGCCGATGTAGCTCAATGGCAGAGCAACGGTTTTGTAAACCGTAGGTTGTCGGTTCGAGTCCGACCATCGGCTGTCGGCGCAGAATCGGCGGAATTAGCTGGTTGCGCCACGATCCGGCCGTGCGAAGAACGCCCGTTGCGGACCGGTATTCCTGTCAATTTCCCGTCAATCCGGAGCCATTGCAACATGAAGATCGATTCCTACGGCTGGTTTCTTCTTGCGGCGGCCGCAGTGGTCCTGGTCGCCGGGCTAATTGGCGTGGCGCTGGTCAAGCGGAAGCTGGGTCGCGGCCCGGCATATGGCCTGGCAATCGGGCTGTGGGTTGTAGGTTTTCTGATTCCCACGGGCAATCTGCGCGAGATGTTCATGCTCAGTGGCGTGATGCGCATGGTGGGCTTCTTCGGCGCTATTCTGGTGATGCTAAATCTAGGGAAGAAGCGCGGCGGCAATCCACCCGTTAAACCTTGGCCACCGACGGACGCTGAAGGATTCAACGAGTAGCGCCCGGGCCCCCGCGACGCATGGGCGCGGAGACCGCGGCCGCGTCCGGGGCGGAAAATACTCGCTTTTTTGTTGACAATCGCGCTGAAACGCGCAATAGTGCGGCTCGGCTTCTATCTGTTTTTTTTGTCGGCGCTGGTTTGCAACCGCGCTGAGCCATACATTTTCCGTCCAGTCTTGCGTA
>JAJZCU010000375.1 GCA_021828935.1 Planctomycetota bacterium
GATGTTATGATGGTCAGAACCGGGCCCCGGTATCTAATGGCGTGAACGGCTCGACTGCGGCATGAAGGAATTCCATGGCAAAAATTTGGGCACAGGCCAACCTTTTCACCGGCGTAGGAATCGCCACGATGTGTTTGGCGCCGCGGGCGTCCGCGCGGACCAGCCGTCCGCCGGAAATTGTGGTGCGCGTGAATCGGCCGGGCGCCAAAATTGACCCGCACATGTGGGGCGCCTTTGCTGAAGAAATTACGCATGGAATCGACGGCGGTTTCTATGCGGAAATGGTACGCAACCGTAACTTCGCCGATAGCATTGTGCCCCCAGGCGTGATCATCCGCGGGAACCATATGATAACGCCGACGGGATTCAGGCGGGGCTTTCCGTATGCCCATGACGCTCTGCCGGGATGGCATGTGGTGAAGTCACCGGGGAGCCATGCCACGATTATTTTGACAAGACGGTCCCCCATGAACGCGCAGCAGAGCGCGAGCATGGCGCTGGAAATTGAAAAAATCACCCCGGGCGGAGGCTGGGCCGGCGCGGTGAATGGGGGGTACTGGGGCATGAACGTGCGGGCGGGTGCGCGATATAAATTAACAGTATATGCCAGGGCGCAGCGCCGCTTTACCGGCCGGCTGCGCGTTCAGTTGCGAAGCAAACGCGCGGCGGGTTTGGGCCGCGCGCTGGCCGGCGCCGTCATCGGCCCGCTGACTAACAAATGGAAGGCGTTTCACGCGGTGCTGCCGGCACATGGCTCGGACCCCCACGCAGTTCTGGCGATTCTGACGCGGCGCGCCGGCACTATCCAATTCGGCTATGTTAGCTTGTTTCCTGTTAAGACATGGCGCAACCAACCCAACGGGCTGCGGCCCGCGCTGGCCGGCGCCTTGGCCGCCATGAAGCCCGGCTTCATGCGCTTTCCAGGCGGCACCTTCATCGAAGGCATTGATATGGCCGACGCCTACAATTGGGAAAAAACCATCGGCCCGAATTCCATGCGCCCCGGCCGCTGGGACATTTGGGGCTACCGCAGCGATGACGGCATGGGCATGTATGAATGGCTGCGATTTTCACAGGAAATGCACGCCGCGCCGATGCTTTCCGTGAACGCCGGCCTTTCGATGCAGGAAGACCAATGGCACAAATCCGGCCATTCGCGCGCCGCGCGCCAAAGCGCATACGCCCCGCGCGGGCCCGCGCTGAACCACTGGGTACAGATTGCATTGGCCGCGATCCAATATGCCAATGGCCCCGCAACCAGCAAATGGGGACGGCTGCGGGCGGCGGCGGGCCATCCGGGCTCATTTCATTTGCGCTACGTGGAGATCGGCAACGAAGACGGCGGCGCCACCTACAACCGCCACTACGCGGTTTTTTATCATGCCATTCATCGCCGCTATCCGCACATTCGGCTGATCGCCACGGCGCCGGTCACCAGCGCGCCCATGCCGATACTGGACGAACATTTTTACCACGGACCGGCCTGGTTTTATCAAAATTTCCATCACTACGACCATTACAAGCGATCCGGTCCGAAAATATTCGTGGGGGAATACCAGGCCAGCAACGGCGTGGGCCACGGCGATTTGCAGGGGGCTCTTTCGGAAGCGGCCTTTATGTGCGGCATGGAACGCAACGCAGACGTGGTGCGGCTGGCCTCATTCGGGTCGCTGGCGGCAAACGCCAACGCCGGCTGGGGGGACACCATGTTTTATTTTGGCAGCAAACGTGTGTGCAAAATACCCTCTTATTATGTGCAGAAAATGTTCGGTACAAACCGCGGTAACGTGGTGTTGCCGGCGCATGTGCTGCGGAATCCGCAGTTGCGGCCGGCGCTGTCACGCGGCGGCATTGCGCTGGGCGGGTTCAAGACGCAGGCCCAGTATCGCAACATTATTGTTACCAGTGCCAGCGGCCGCGTCTTGTACCGGTCGCATTTCCGCGACGGTCTTGGCGGATGGCGGCGCGTACAGGGCCGGTGGCTGGCACGGCGCGGCGCGCTGCAGCAGACCCCGAACCAGAGGCACGCCAACGGGCATTCGCTGATCGTGCTGCGCCGCCGCGGATGGACGAATTACACCCTGCGCCTGCAGGCACGAAAAATTGCCGGCGGCGACGGCTTGGTCGTCCGCTGCCGTGCGGCCAATCGCCGCAATTGGATCCAGTGGACCATCGGCGGTTGGCACAACACCCAGCAGGCGCTTCTGGCGCGCAGCGCCGGGGCACGTTTTAATCTACAACCCAATGCGGCGTATCACGTAAAAATAGGAGTCTGGTATCGTATTAAGATGATTGTGACGGGGCGTAACGTGCGTTGCTACTTGAATGACAAGTTATTGGATAGCGCCCGGCTGCCGCCAACACATCAGGCCCTGTATGTTAGCGCGGTACGGCAAGATGCCCCGGCCGGCCAGGCGGCGACGCGGCGCTCGCGGACGGTTATCCTAAAAGTTGTCAACAGCAGCCAGCGTCCCATGCGGGCCTCGCTGCGCCTCCTGGGCGCGCGCGGCATAGAAGACGCGGCCCGCGCTCTAATTCTGACGGCGCGGCATTTTTCCGCCACCAACACCCTTGCCCATCCGCACCGCGTCATCATGCGGAATCGCCCCACGGAGCTTCATGGCCAGCGCAGCGTGGTCATTTTTCCCGCGCGGTCGTTCACGGTACTGCGCATAAACGCCGGGCCATAAACGCTCGATAGACGCCGCGGCATCGCGCAGGGGGATCCCAGAGAATTTATGGGCTGCCGCCGCCGACGCCGAAGCCGCTTGACCCGCTTACGGCGCCGCCGTTTGCTTCGCCTCGCGCACCATGGCGGCGATTGTTTCGGCCAGGCCCTCCAGCGGCATGTTTTGGGCCTCCGGGCGGTCGCGCCGTTTTACCTCGGCCTGCCCCAGTGCCAGGGTTTTGTCGCCCACCACGACGCGCAGTGGGATTCCTATTAAATCTGCATCCTTGAACTTCACGCCCGGGCGCTGGTCGCGGTCATCCACCAACACGTCCACGCCCAGGGCGGTTAATTCCGCGTGCAGGCGGTCGCAGGTTTCCTTTATGTTATTTTCATATTTTATTGGCGTGATAATCACATGGTACGGCGCAATGGCCATGGGCCAGCGGATGCCGTTTTCATCGGACAGCGTTTCCAACGCCGCCACCACGATGCGGCCGGGGCCGATGCCGTAGCAGCCCATGATCA
>JAJZCU010000376.1 GCA_021828935.1 Planctomycetota bacterium
GGGGCGGCGGGGGACTGAGGGGAAGCGTCGCATGTGGGTTGGGCGGGGCATGAAAACAGACCCCGGTTTTTTCGGCACGGAACCCGGTTGACGGGGACGTGACCGAAAAAATACTGGCACGGGCTTGCACCATTTGCCTTTCCGCAGCGTTGAGCCTATAGGCGGCGGCTCGATCCCGGCTGGGGCGGTGCCGCTATTGGCGTTAACGTCGGTCAATTTGACGTGTCTAATTTTCTGGGAAAGACCCGTCAACGGCGCTATAACTATGGGTAGGCGTGAGGTGGTGTTAGAGCGTTAGGAGCACGGCCATGCGAGTTTCCAATTCAACAGTGTTCGGCGACAACGGTTTACGAAAAGTATTCGCGTGTGGGCGGCGTGCGACTTTCGCGGGGGCGGCCCCCCGGTCGCTGCGAAAATCTCTGCTGAGGGCTGCGGCCGTTGTTGCGTTGGGGGCCGTGGCCGTTGGCTCCGTCGGCAACCACGCGGCGGCAGACACCATCCGACTCAAGAGTGGCCGCGTTCTGCACGGACGCCTGCGGCGCCACGGGCCGTACTACATGATCACGGTGAAAAGCGGCAAGCGGATACTCGTGCCACTTAACCAGCTTGTTTCGGTGCAACTGACCGGTTCAAGTTCGCGTTCCGGCAGGGCGCCTGCGGGTGGGGATTATCAGGCCTTGTTGATCCGTCTGAAAAACTTGCGTAGCGCCAAAGCCGCGGTGGCTCAGATTAAAACGTACCTCACGACACATCCGAAAAGTGCGCATGCCGCGGCAGCGCGTAAGAAACTGGAGTTTTACCAGAATGTTATGAGAAAACATTGGGTGCGGTTCCAGGGATCCTGGGCGCCCCGGGCGCAACGCAGCAAACTTCAGCGGCAAATGAATGACCAAGGCGCCATGGCGTTGCGGCAGTACAACAATGGACGCGTGAAGCAGGCCCTGAACAACGCCAATGCGATTTTGCGGGCCGCTCCGCGCAATCAATTGGCGTTGGCGGTGGCTGGTCTGGCCAATTATCGCCTGGGATATAAAGCCAACAGCCGGCGCGACTTCATGCTGCTGGCGCGGGCCAATCCGGAGAGTTCACTGGCGTGGAATAACCTGGGCGTACTGAATTTTTCACAACACCGCCAGCCCGAAGCCTTGTTGGATTACCGGCGGGCGCTGCAAAATGCGTCGAACAACCGCATTATTCTTGATAACATTGCCGGCGCACTGCATGCCTACAAAGGGGACCGGCGCACGGCCCTGTTCCGGTCGCTGTCGCATCAGTTTACGCAGTCGGAACGGCTGCTGGAATCCAGCATGGCCCGGCGCGGTTGGTATCCCTACGGCAACGTATGGATCACGGCCAAGCAACGCCGCCGCGTGCGCAAGTTCAATGTCAGCAACGCATCGCTGGTGCAAAATCTGCAGGGCAGCTTCACGCAGGACCGCCACCGGCTGCGTGCAACCATTCAACGCATCAGAATGGTGGAGGCGCGGATCGTGCGGATGGAAAGCGCCATTGTTGAACTGGATTTGCAGGCGCAGCAACAGGCCCCGGAAACGCTCACGGCCACCACGTCGCTGTCGGTGGTTGACGCCGATACCCGGGCGCTAACACGCGATCGTCGCGCCCGGAGCATCTTGTTGCAGCGCAAGCAGCGTTTGATCTGGGCTATTAAGCATATTCGTCGGGATGCCCGCGGCGTGAAGCCTAAAGGATTGGTGGTCGCATATTTAGGCCAGCCCGAAATGCTGGAACCCGGAGAAGTGCGGCATCCGCCCATGCCATTGCATGTGTCATTGCATCTGTCGACGCGCATCGCCGCTCTGCCCCATGTGCATCGGCGTCGGCGGCGCTTCCGGCCCCGTCGTCCGCTGGGCTTGTCGTTGGGCGACGATCAGGTCATGGGCGTTCAGCCGTATTTTTCCAGCTATCCGTTTTATCCCTTTGGATTCTTCGCGCCGGGCATGTCTACGTACCCAAACCCCGGCAACGGCGAGTATCCGGGCAATGGTCAGCCGACCAACCCGTACCCGCCCGGCACGCCCAATCCGTACCCGCCGGGACCCAGTCCCATTTACCCGCCGACAGGTCCGCAGCCGACGATTCCACCGGTTCCGCCGCCGGCGCCGGGCCAGCAACAGCAGCCGTCCATTCCATCGTCGCCGCAGAACCCCGGCTCGCCGGGCACGCCAGTGAGAAATACCCCGTTCGCGCGGCGCGATCGCGGCCGCGCCAGCCGCCGGGACCGGAGCGGACGCGGGGAACGGGGTCGATACAGAATTGCTGAACGTCGCCACGGCGGACGCGGCCGTTACCGCCGGGGAGTTGGCCGCCAACGATTTAACAATAATTTCGGGAACGCCGGAAGGGGCCAGCCGCGGCCTTACACGCCCACATCGCCCACGCCAGTGACGCCCACTCCGATGACGCCCACGTCGCCGACGCCCGTTGGACCCGGCAGCCCGGGCACGGTACAGCCTTGGTGAACTTCGTCCGCGGCTGTAAATCCGCCCGTGCCCGTTCCAAGCCCCACCATTAATGGTGGGGCTGGTGCGCGGTTTCCAGTCTACGGTCGTTTGGGGCTTCAGCCCGGAATGGTTCTCCGGCGACGCGTTAAAGGATTAACTTCGACGCAGCCGGGGCCGGCGATTCGTCAATTTCATCATTGTCCACATCGCCGCTGCCGGCATTGATTGCCTCCTGCACCTTACGCATAAGGTCGGCATAATCCACCTGCGCGGCCATGAGCTTTTTTAGCAATGGATGAATCGCCACGCTCTGCTGCAACGATTGCAACTTCTGCTTTTCCGCAATTTCCACCGGCTGCATGGTTGCTTCTTTGTAGCTGACGGTTTCCACCAGTTGTTCAAATTCCTGCAACAGGTTTCGGGCGCCCACGTCCAGTTCCAACTGCCGCACGAGTTCACGGTAATTCTTCATGGATGTGTGGGTATTCAAGAGCGCGCCAAGCTTGCCGGCCGCCGTCAAAATTTCTTCGGTTGTCGCCACGGATTGCCCTTTCAAGTGCAGCAGTGCCAATGAGCGTTGAGTAGGTTTATAGTCCCCCAACCGGGGGAAGACAAGTGTAATGCCCCGCACTATTGTGTGCGCCAGCCGGTGCGATTAACATACCGGGCACAAGTTGAAGAACGGCCGTGACTATCCGGGCACGTCTGTCGGCCAAGCCAGCAGC
>JAJZCU010000377.1 GCA_021828935.1 Planctomycetota bacterium
CGGCCCAGCCAATCGCCTGTAGCGCTGGCGATTCCGGGCATTAAAGTTGAGGCTTTTGCTTAATGGCAATGAGCGCACCCAATCATTGCGTCGTTGCTGGAAATCGTCCTGCCCTTGCTTTACGGCCAGCGGGCTGACACGGCGGTCACTTCAGTAGGGAATTTCCCTATGCATGATTGCGCGATTTCCCCCATGGCGGCCGTTTAAGATCGACGTTACCATATATTTTATCGACGCCGCTTTGCCAGCGGTACTTTCGCCACCTGGCGCTCTTTGCCACGCGAATGCCCAAGGATGATAATTATGAATGAACAACCCAAGCCGCCCGTGAAACGCCGAACTTTTTTAAGCTTGGCCACCGGCGCCGTTGTGGCAACCATGGGCGCGCTGGTTGCCGTGCCCGCAACCATTTACGCCTTCGCGCCACTTTGGGGCAGCCGTCGGCACGGCACGAGCAGTAGGTTTACTAAAATTTGCGCCGTCAAAAGCCTGCCGCTTGGGCAATGGCGACTGGTTCCATTTCATATGATTCAACGCAACGGATGGGAAAAAACGGAATCTGATCATGCGATCTGGGCCCGGCGGGATGCGTCGGGGGTGCAGGTTTCAGTGCTATCTCCAATTTGCCCGCACCTGGGCTGCCCCATCGGCTGGCAGGAGCCCCGGCATGAATTTGTCTGCCCCTGTCATGGCAGCGTGTTTAATAATAATGGAAAGTATGTCAGCGGCCCGGCCTCACGCGGAATGGACCCGTTGAAGTTTCATGTACGGCACGGCCAACTTTACGTGCATTGGGAGGAATTTAAAGAAGGTATTCCGCAGCGGATACCGCTTTCCGGATAATTGCGAACCCTTAAACGCCCGCGCGTAGCAGCCATACAACCAGGAGCCAACAATTTGAATTCGCCTGAACAAAAACCTGTTACCCAAGAACGTCTGAAACTGGCGGGCTTCCTGGACTCGCGAACCAAATTTCGCATGCTGCAACACCATCTTCTGTTGGAGCCGCTGCCGGGCGGTTCGCGCTGGGCGGCGGCGTTCGGCAGCCTGTTGATGTTTACATTTGTCATGCAGATTGTCACTGGCATTCTGTTAACCATGAATTATGCGCCCACGGTGCATGCCGCATTTTTAAGCGTCGTGTTTACGCGCAAACAGGTGCCGCTGGGCTGGCTGATTCAGCGCCTGCATTACTGGGGCTCCAGCGCCATGGTCATCCTGCTGCTGTTGCACATGGTGCAGGTGTTTCTGTGGGGGGCCTACAAAAAACCGCGAGAATTTACATGGATATTCGGGGTGATACTTTTGGGCATCACCATGGCCCTGGCCTTCACGGGATATCTGCTGCCTTGGGATGAACAGGCATATTGGGCCAGCAAAGTGGGCATGGGCATCATTGGCACCGTGCCATTGATTGGCGGAAGCCTGCGCACGCTGCTGCAGGGCGGCCCGCACCTAGGAAACCTTACGCTCACGCGCTTCTACACCATGCACATCCTGATTTTGCCGGGGCTGTTGATTATTACCCTGGCGGTGCATCTGTATCTATTCCGTATCCATGGCGTCACGCCCCCGTGGTGGGAGACGCCCGAGCGTTTGAAGCTGCAGGAGGAGCCATTCTGGCCGGGACAGGCGCTCAAAGACGGCTTTCTGGCGTTGTTGTTGTTGTGCATCCTGGGCCTTTGGTGTTGGTTCCACCCGGTTCCATTGGCGGGCATGGCGGACCCGGCCAAGGCCTACAATGCGCGCCCGGCGTGGTATTTCATGTTTTTGTTTGAGTTGTTAAAATTCTTCCAGGGAAAATATGAAATAATCGGAACGTTTATTCTTCCTGGTCTGTTCTTTGCGATCATGCTGTTCTGGCCGTTCTTAGACCGAAACCCGGCGATGAGCCCGCGGCGGCGCCCATTTGCCGTGTCGCTGATGGCGGTGTGCGTGTTTGGCCTGCTGGGCTTGGAGGTATTTTCCATCGAAACCAGCCAGGTCATGCCGGTCCGCTCGCTTTCGGTCATTCGCAATTTGCCCATGCCCGCGGCGGCGGGGCCGTTGCAACAGGTGCGGGCTGCGGCGCTGTTTAGTACCAATTGCGCCGCGTGCCACGAAGTAAATGGCACGGGCGACGCCCTGCGGACTGCGATGCCAAAAATACCGAATTTCACCGATGCCACTTGGCAAGCCGCCCAAACCAATGCGGCCATTCTGCATCGTATAGTCCATGGCAAGCCGCCCTACATGCCGCCGTTTGGTAGCAAATTGACCGCGCCACAAATTCAGGCGCTGGCCGTATATGTCCGTCATTTTTCCAAGGCCACGGGCACTGCCAAAGCTCCGGCTCCGGGGCGCCATGCGGCCACGCCGTTTAGCAAGACCCGGCCCGCTGGCGCGCCGCCCAAGCCGCGGCCCGCACACTAAAAGAAAGGGATCCACCATGACCAAAACCGCAACAGTCACGGCAACAATTCTTCTGGCCTCCGGGGGCGCGGCGCTTCTGGCCCGCGCAGCGCAGACGGCGCGGCCGACGGCGGCCCCACGCGCAGGTGAACGCCATCATCCTGGCGCGTATGACCTTCGCGACAACGATCCCGGGGCCGGCGGATGGCACGCCCCGGCGCGCTGGGCTAAAAAGAAAAACCCATTCCCAGCCACGGCGGCGCGGGTGGCGGCCGGCAAGGCGATATTCACCACCAATTGCGTGGCGTGTCACGGGCCGCACGGCCACGGAAATGGGCCGGCGGGGGCATTTTTAAAACCCAAGCCCAAAGATCTGGCATCTAAACAGGTTCAAAGCAAGAGCGATGGAACGCTTTTTTGGAAGATCAGCCATGGGAACAAGCCCATGCCGCCATTCGCATCCAAATTTTCACGCCGCAAGCGCTGGGAACTCGTGGATTTTATTCGCGCGCTGGCGAAGAGCAAGTGAGATTCGGGGCGGGCAAGTCTCCGGCGACCCATGCGGCCACGTCGGTTAAAAAGGCCCGGCCCGCCGGCGTCGCCAAACCGTTGCCCGCACATTAAAAAAAGAAAGGGATTACCACGACCAAAACCGCAACATTAACGGCAACAATTCTTCTGGCCTCTGCGGGCGCTGCGCTTCTGGGCTGCGCCAAGCAGACGGCGCGACCACTGGACGCCAGATGGAAAGCCCCAGCGCGCTGGGCCAAAAAAAGAACCCATTCCCAGCC
>JAJZCU010000378.1 GCA_021828935.1 Planctomycetota bacterium
TTTTTTTATCCCGTTGCCCGGCGTATCACCATTCAACATGCCAAGCACATTCGCGGCCGGCGCGTGTATGGCGGGCAATCGCAGTATCTGCCGCTGCGGATCAACCACGGCGGCGTGATGCCCATTATCTTCGCGAGTTCCTTAATGCTGTTTCCCACGATTATTTTGGGGTATGTCAGCAATTGGCACTGGCTGGCGGGTTTGGATGTGTTTCGGATTTTTCAGAGCGGCATGAACCCAGGCGCGTACCTGTACGAAGTGGTTTTCGTGGGCATGATTTTCTTCTTCTCTTATTTTTGGAACACGGTGCAGTTCCAGCCCAAGGATATGGCCGACCAACTGCGCGATTATGGCAGTTTCATCGAAAATATCCGGCCGGGGAAACGCACCGCCGAATATCTGGAAGCCGTGATGAACCGCATCACGTATGTGGGCGCCGCATTTTTGGCCGTCATTGCCGTGGTGCCCACATTGGTGGCGTTTAATATGCACATTAGCTTCCTCGTCACGCAGTTTTTGGGCGGCACCGGGTTGCTGATCATCATCCAGGTGATGCTTGATGTGATCAACCGCATCGAAGCAAATCTGGTGATGCGTGATTACGATGGGCTCCTGGACACGCATGTCACGCCCCGCAATAAAAAGCGGGTGCGCATTGCCGGTCCCAACCAGCGGCCCGAACCACCGCCGCCGAAAGGGCGGTTGGGCCAGCGGGCCAAAGCGCCGGGAAATATGGCATGAGGATGGCGCTTCTGGGTCCGCCCGGCGCCGGGAAGGGCACGCAAGCGTCGCGGATTTGCCAGACGTTCGACTTGGTGCATTTGTCCAGCGGCGACATTCTCCGCAGCGAAAAGATGGCCGGCACTCCCCTGGGCCTACGAATCCGGGACTTTATTGATAATGGTCTCTTGGTGCCCGATCACCTGATGATCGAATTGATGCAGGAAAAAATCCTGGGTCTGGCCAAGGGATTTGTTCTGGACGGTTACCCCCGCACCCTAAATCAGGCTCAGGCCCTCAACCGCATGTTATTCGAGGTCCATCGGCCGCTGATGCTGGTGCTGAACTTTGTCGTGGATCCCGAGGTGCTAAGCCGCCGCTTTGAAGGCCGCCGCATCTGCCCGGAATGTCTCACCGCCTATCACATTGATAGTATGCCGCCAAAGGTGGCCGGATTCTGCGACCTTGATGGCAAGGCGTTGATTATTCGGGAGGATGACCTGCCCGACGTGGTGCGCAAGCGCATTGAGACATACCAGGAAACCATGGCCCCGGTGATAGCGTTTTACGCCCAGTTGGGCAATTTTAAGACGGTGAATACCTCCGGATCATTTAAGGATGTTACGCGGATGGTGCTGGACAAAATTCGCCGGCACTTTGAGGATTTCTAAACAGGATTAGAAGGTTGTATCAGAGGGTGTATGGCGGACTGTTTGACCAACGCCTTGGAACACCATAAACCCAGCCGCCCCGACGCGGTCCGAAGAAGCTGAACAAGAACTGTCATGAGTGTTTCATTGAAATCGCGGCGCGAAATTGAAATGATGCGCGCCGCCGGCCGGCTGGTTCATAAGGCCCTGGTGCGCTGTCGCGAAAACGTGCGGCCCGGCGTGACCACGGCGCAGTTGGACCGGATTGTGTACGACACCTACACCTCCGCCGGCGCCCACGGGCTGTTTAAGCACTACCCAACGTACAAAAGCGGCGAAGGATTTCCGGGCAACACCTGCATTAGCACCAATGATGAAGTGGTGCATGGCATCCCCAGCGAACGGCCGCTGGAGGAGGGGGACGTGGTCACCGTGGATTGCGGGATTCGCCTGCGCGGCTGGTGCGGGGATTCGGCAATTACGGTCCCCGTGGGCGATGTTTCGTCGGAGGCCCGGCGCTTGATCGCGATCACGCAGGAAACGCTGGACATGGCAATACGTTTTGTGCGGCCCGGCGTGCGGTGGAGCATGATCGCCGAAAAAATGCAGCGGCATGTGGAATCCCACGGGTATTCGTGCGTGCGGGAATTTGTGGGCCATGGCATCGGGTGCAATATGCACGAAGACCCGAAAGTGCCTAACTATGTGACCAAGGACTTTCTGAAAAAGAGCGATTTTTATCTGCAGGCAGGCATGGTTCTGGCCATTGAGCCCATGGTGGTCGTCGGCAAGGCCGAGGTGGTGGTAATGGAAGATGGCTGGACCGTGGTAACCAAGGACCAGACGTGGTCGGCACATATTGAGCATACGGTGGCCGTGACCCCAACGGGCGCTGATGTCTTGACAGATGGACGCTAAACGTCAATCATACATGTTTTGGGCGAAATGTCGTGGACCTTCGCTCGTGGCCAAGATACGAGGGTTCAATGCCGAAAGAAGATGCGATTCGCCTGGAAGCAATCGTCACGGAATCTCTGCCCAACGCCATGTTTCGCGTGAAACTGGACAATGGGCATATTCTGTTGGCGCACATTTCAGGCAAGATGCGGGTGAACTACATCAAAATTTTGCCCGGCGACCGGGTAACCGTGGAAATGTCGCCGTATGATCTGGCCCGGGGCCGCATTATTATGCGAAATTAGGCGAGTTTTAGCGGCGGGAGGGCCGGGCGTGGCGGCGTAAAAAAAATTACGGCCGCGACGCTGGCAGTCAAGGCCGTTAGTTGGTATACTACCCGATTCTGTCTTTTCAAAAAGGCGCCGTCTTGATGCGCGCTCTGATTTGGAAGGACCATGGCCCGAAAGTTCGCGCCGCGGTGTCGCGTGAATCTCCGGGTTGAAAACATAAAGCCCCAGGCTGCGGAGTTGGTTATGAAAGTACGTTCAAGCGTGAAAAGAATTTGCGAGCATTGCATTGTGGTGCGGCGCAACGGGGTTTTGCGGGTGGTCTGCAAGGCCGACCCCCGGCACAAACAGCGTCAGGGGTAGGCGCCGCAATGACGGCCGCTGGGCCGTATGCAAATGCGCGTTCCCATGAATATCTTTAGGTAAACGGTCATCTGGAGTAGAAGTGTATGCCACGTATCGCGGGGGTTGATATTCCCCTGGACAAACCAGTGCGCATTAGTTTGCGTTATATTTACGGCGTCGGGCCGGTGAATGCCCTGGCCATTTTAAAAGAGGCCGGCATCAACGGTCAAAAACCGGCCAAGGAACTCACGGAAGATGAGGTGCTTGCGCAATATCT
>JAJZCU010000379.1 GCA_021828935.1 Planctomycetota bacterium
CCCCCTGCCCTCGGCCCACTTGTCCGGAGCTTCCGGCCGGCAGGTGCGTAGAACCCTCGCCACGCTTCAGAAGCGCATGTATGACATCCTCATGCCCCCGTTCTACCGCATCTTTCATTACCGCCCCCATGCCGTTCAGACCACCAACAACGGCGGCTTAAGCCCACAGCAAATCCAGATGCAGGAAATGCAGATACTGCACAACAACCGCAACAACCGCTTCGGAGGCCGGCGCGGTGGCGCGCGAAATTTTGGACCGGCTTTCCCTCCCGGGATGCCCGCGATTCCCCCGGGCATGCCGGCGATCCCGCGGGCAATGCGCAGACTGCCCGGAATGCGCCGCGGAAGGTTCGGCGGCGCGCCGCGGCCTGAAGTACCCGGCGGCTTCCCCGGCCGGCGCGGCGGATTTAACTTCCCAACGCCGGGGAATCCTAATAATCCTCAGGCCGGCGGTCTGACCGGTAAGGTCACGCTGCCCGTGCGCTTGTACGACACGTCAGTACTTCCTGGCTACACATACCGTTATCAGATGCGTGTTGCCATGTACAATCCAACGTTTCACTTCGCCAAAACCTGGAAGCTCACCGAGCCGGCCGCGCGGCGGCAGCCCTGGCTGCTCTCGGCCTGGAGCAAACCCTCTGCTGGAGTGCGCGTGAAACAGAGCCGTTATTTCTTCCTCGTGGGCAACCATGCCCACCATGGTCGCGTGGCTTTCCGGACGTATATGTGGACCAAAGGCATCTGGGTGGTCAGCGATGATATCGTCTCACCCGGTCAGCCTGTGGGAGGAATCCACCGCGTATTGGTCCCCAATTCGGCCACCGGTCGCGTGCAACGCCAACGGATTAATTTTGATACCGGTTACATCTTGGTTGATACGCGCCCGGCGCCCGGCGGTCAGGGTCTTAACGCGGTACTGCTTTCCCCCACCCACCGCCTGGTGTTGCGAAACTCCGTGGTGGACACGGCCAATCCCGAGCGCGCCAAGCTCGACCGAGCGGTGCGCAAGGCCCTGGCGCCGCCCCCGGCGCCACCGCGCCGCCGTGCGCCGCTGCGCCGACCCATGCCCCGGCCACGGCGCGGATTTAGGCCCCGGCTTCCCGGCGGATTCCCCGGCGGCGGTCGCGGTCCCGGCGGCTTTGGCGGCTAAGGAACGCTGAATTATCAACTGTCGCAAGATCGGACAATTCGGTTTTATCCCGCTCCGGATTTTGAACGGTTACGCGCCATTGCCGGGACGGGCGTGCCGTTGGCCAAGCCGTATAAATCCATAGTCGCCCTGGGGAGGGATGAATGTTGGGTGCGTTATTGTGCGCGGATTTCGGGAACGGCGGTCCACCCGTCCGGGCGACCGAGGCATTCGTTCTTTGTCACCGCTTAATCCTGGGATATATCATCGCCGGGTTCCGTTGAGTTTCCTGGCAACCGAACCAAGCGGCTTGCGCGACTTATGTATTTGCCGAACAGTATATAATTTTCGAGGCTGCGCCCCCATGCCAACAAATGAAGGGAAACCCAGCGGGAACGAAGATCATCGGGAATCCAAAGGCTTAGGCGTGACAAAGCACGAGGGTTTTGGCGCCCCGACGTTGGTGGGGCGTTCATTCGTCCCTGCGGGACTTGGAATACCCTCGCGCCTTGTTCCAGGGGTTTCACCCCTGGCTATTTTCAGGCGCCCAAAGGGCTGCGGCGCACAGGCCGCCGGCGCGGCTTCTGGCGCCGGCCCTGCGCGGCATGCCGGCGCATGCGATGGCGGCGCAAACGTTGTCCAAACCAATATGTATATACCGCGCGGTTCCGAAAATGGCAGGTCGCCCAGCCCCCGCTGCCCTGGCCTGGTTCTGTGCGTCTGAGCGTCTTTGATTCCTCTGTGCGGCGCCGTACGGCCTGGTAAAAAATGTGTCGTAACGGCCACATCAAATAGATTAACGACAAACCAGCGCCTTTACTCCGGCGCCGCCGCAGGGATAAGCCAAAAGCGGCGCGGAATCACCGGATGATAATAAATCACCCCATTTCTCATCCGGCAGCCCATGGCGTTTTTGGTTGCCAGCGCCCGGCCGGGGCCGCGATGCGTCAGAGTTCAGACAGCGCTGCAGCATCACAGATCCGCCGCGGCGGCTTTTTGGCTGTCGGCTCCGGATATCCAGGCCGCCGCCCTTCCCATTTTCTGGGCCGCCAAATTTTATGATCGCCCGACGCGCCCGGCGGCGCATGCCCCGCTGGATTTACCAGGCGGCACGAAAAATCACTGGATTTGCCCGATTTTTCGCCAAATTCCGCGCGCGTTGCACGCCCCGGCCCCCCCGCGATTGGCGTGAAAACCGGACCTCGCCGAAGCCTATTTTTCAACCGATTTGGATTCTTGACTTTTTTTTGTTGCAACGCGGACTAAGCGGTTTTACTATGTCCGGCGGTTTGGGTCTTTTTGACGCCCAACTCAGGCGGCAGCGAATGGCAATGGTCACGGCGGCGGAAGTGAAGCGCACGGTTATCAGCACGACGGACGGGAAGACCTGTCCGGCGCTTCACGGTCCGAATTAACACTTATTTCGCACCTCTCTCGTAAGGTGCGGCCATGCCGTGTTTCTTATTGCGGTCGCCCCGACGCAGCTTTTGAAAACTGCTGCAGTTCGGACTGCCCGCCTGATTCTGGAATTGGTCCGGTGTTGTGCAATTATTAGGAGTAACGCCTTGAAGAAGCGTCTGCGCTCGCGTGTGCTGGCTGTTGGTATTTTCGGCATGTTGGCTGGCGGATCGCTGCCTTTGTTCGTGCCCGCCCCAGCTCTGGCTCAGGCCCGGCCGTCGGAAACGACGCTGCTGACCCGGGGCCGGCAGTTGATGCATGAAAAGCAGTACCGGCAGGCCAAGAAGGTGCTGTTGTCAATTAACCCATCGCGACTAAGCGCCCCCCAGCGCAAGCAGTTGGACCGCCTGCTGATACGCACGGATCAGGCCATGGCCATGTCCAATCCGGTGGGCCGCATATTCGAGCACGCGCAGACGGCCTTGCAAGACCGGCACTTTGCCTATGCCGCCCAGTTGTACAACATCATTTTGAAAAACCCGCGGGCCTCGCGCGCTCTGCGCACGCAGGCCAGCCAGAATCTGGCGCTGGTTCGCGCCAAGCAGCGCCAGTATGCGCCCCGCATGAAAAGGCTCCTGCGGC
>JAJZCU010000380.1 GCA_021828935.1 Planctomycetota bacterium
ACGATCACGGCCTTGGCCACCTTGTCCTATTGTTCCATGCGCCTGTCTCTGCGCAACGCATTCACGATGCCCCAGTAGACCAAAAACCATGCAAAATGTCAAGGTTTTCATCAGCCCAGCCCCTGCCCCTCTGGCGCATCGCCAAGGCCGCCCTGTCACAGCCGCACGTTTCCCGCGTAAGGGTGGTTGAGAAAGGGATTTTATGGTTCCAACATTTGCGTGGTTAATTGATGCGTTATTATTGGCGGGCGCATATCTCTGGTGCCAGGCCATATTTGGGCGGTTTCGCAGCGACGTGCAGGAGTTGCGCAGCAACCCGGACAAGGTGGCCAAGGCCGTGATCGTATTCTTTTGGCTGGTCACAATTCTAATCATTTTATGGGCGACCTGGTTCATCGGCGGCATTGCCTATGCGGCGGCGCATGCGTGGGCGTAGCGTCGGCCCGGCGTGTTACTTGCGTTGGCCCCCCGCAACGGTGGGGTCGAACCAGCCGGATGAAATTTGGCATCCGGGGCCACGACGCTGGCACCGATGGTCGTTTCGAGGAACTTTTGTCGAATTAAAACAAATAAATTACTGCAGAGGCCGCGAGCTCCCGAACATTCCTGGATACCTGGATAATCAAGATTCAATCGCCAATCGGTGGGCCCTTTCCAAAGCGGCGGTCATTTCATCCCGCCCATGCTCCGTCGCGAATCCACGCGCCATGTCAATAATCACGTCCAAGGGGATGCCCCCGCGCCTCGCCAGATGGTCGCGCAGAGCACCCGTGACGCGGTGCTGCAATTCGTTATAAGCCCGCAAAATCGGCGGCTCGCTCACGTCCAGCGTTCCGGCGATGTACGTGGATCGGGCGCAGACGGTGATCTCGTGGGCAAAAACAGCGAGAAAACGGACGCGGGCGTCGTGGGACATTGCAGCCAAATCAATGTTAAACATAACTCACGGATTATCTATGCGAAAAATATCTGGAGGTTCGCGAAAGTCTACCGACATCCGCGCCCCGCTGTTGCAACGATAAAGCTTCGCGTGTTTCCCTGCCAGATCGCGCTCTTTCCATTAGGTTAACCCTGGCCACGCCGGGGATTGCGCATTTAGGCATCAAATTCCTCTTTTTGTGCCCGGTCCCGTTCGCTTTTGGCCTGACCCTGAAAGCTTAGCTTCAGCTCTTTCAAAATTCGGGATGTTCTGGGGAACTCCTCGCGGATTCTGTCTTCCAACGCCGCAAACATTTCGGAGAGATTCGCCTCCTGCGCGCCCGGGGTCTTGACCCAAAACGACCCACGTCGGTTCATTACACCGATCATTATTCCAACGTCAATCTCCTTGCTGTTAATTTTCTCGATTATTCCACAAACTTCCCTCGCCGGCCATGACCCATCAGCGTCTTTCGGGGCCCATGCAAGTAAATTCCCGATTGACTGGTCAGCAACTTCCGCGCGATCCGCTGCGGCCGCACCCGTACGCGCGTCAACAACCCAACGCATCAGCGCCGCGCCATCAACCGAACCATTGCCAAAGACAATCTCTCCGTTCGATGACCTGTAGCGCGATTCCGGTGGGATTTCGTACGTCGCACCTGGGACCGCCTTCCAGTTCGTAAGAATGGATAATGCGCGCTTGGGGCGACGGGCGTCTTGCTCGGTTGTTTCCGGTTCTGCAGCAGCCGTAGGGTTACGCGGCTTGTATACGGCGCATATGAGTTTGACGAATGCCGCAGGAGAGTCCGCCAAGTGCCGCCAGATGGCCTTCAGGCCGCGCGCTGTCTGCTCAAGAGATTCAGCCCATTGCCATTCGTAGGCGGCCACGCGCGCAGTCGGCTCACCCGTCGCCTCAAGGAGGGTGATGACCGTGGCAAGGTCATCTCCAAATGACGAGGACACGTCTACATGCCGCTGAGGCGGCTGTGCCGCCGCGCCATCCAAAACGGCCCGTAATAGTGCCGCCCCCAGCTCGGACGCCCGCCCGGTTGCAGTCGCGGCGTTTCTGAGGAGAGCGGCCCGCTCGTAACGCCCAACCAGCGCAAGAGCCCGGTAAGGACGACCGGCGTTCAAAAGGCTCTCCATAGCGGGTTTCAAATCGCGAGGTGCGTCGGCCAAATACGCTATCGGGGTACGTTCCCAATAGACGGCATCGGCCTCAGATCCCCAGCCCCGCAGCATGGTCCAAGTCTCTTGGCGTGCCGGCATGGCCCAAGCGACGTTCGCAAAAAACGCCGCAGGCTTGCCCGGCGCATTCGCGGCCAGAAAAGCATCAAGCCACACACTTCCGCTCAGACTAAACTTTTGCTCCACAAATCCGATTGCCAGTTGCAGCCCACCGGGTACGCCCCGCGCGGCCGGCTCCAGAGTCAGCCGCTCCGCCACTGCGGTGTCTACTTCGTTGTCAGGTATTGCCAACTGGGCAAGCGTAAGGCCGGCTGTCGCCGGGGCGTCCGCCCCGTCCCCAAGGGCGAACGCGGCCAACAGCCCATTTTCATTTATCACCTGCCGCATCGCCCGCTGCCGTTGCGCTGTCAGCGCCTCGTCGTACTCTTTGCTCCCAACGGTCTGACCCGTATCTAACTCGGGCCAGTTGTTAAAAAGCCAGCCGAAACGTGCTTTGGCCTCAGACGGCTCAAACTTCGGCGCAAGATCGATCAAGATGGTCATTGTTTGCGGCGAAATTGACCAAGGTGAGTGTGCATGTTCGCGCTGCGCTGAGACCACCCGGCGCACCGCCCCCGCGATGAGGGCCCTATCCGCGTCACTGAACTCATCCGCAGGCGCCGCCGTCAGAGCGGCCAAGGCCGCTGCCGTTACACCGGGCACTGAACCCTCCCATTGCGTCAGCGAGTTCACCACTTCCGCCCACCGTTGACCGAACCTACCCGCCCAGGCAAGGAGTCGCTGCTGCACCGGCAAGAAGAGCTTCTCGGCGTCAGCCCGCGAAAAGTTGGGTTCACTGCGCGGATCGGCCCAATCCCGCCACTGCGGTCGCGAATTGCCCGCAAGTATGCCGAACGCGGGCATCAGCGCCAGGATGAGCTTCCATCCAACCTCGCCGTACCGACCATATAGTTCGTCCAATACATCCAGCCGCTCCCGATCGTTCGCGGAGGTGTGCGGCCACCGGCGAGAAAATACTCCCCTCAAGCTCTCCGTCGGCCGCTTGCCCACGTTACCT
>JAJZCU010000381.1 GCA_021828935.1 Planctomycetota bacterium
AGACTTGGACGTAGATACGGATTTTTGTGCCATGTGCGGCCACGATTGGTGTTCCATGCGCATCAGCAAGGAAATTCAGGAATTCGCCAGCGGAAAAGACCCCGAATTTCAGCCGGAGAAGAAGGCCGCCCGCAGCGACGGCATTGACCACGAGGGCGCCGACACGCTGCGTCAGCGCGGCGTGTTAACGCAGGAACAAATTCATGCGCTGGCCCACCGCGGCAAAAAAGCGGATTGTCACAGCGACCACGTCGCCAGCCCGGAAGAGGCCAAAATGGTGCAGTTAAATACGCTCAAAGCGCATAACGTGGTGCTCAATGAGGCGGGGTTGTAGGAATCCATTCCGGCGATAGCGCTGGCGTAACGCTGCCCTGGGTTCGCAGCGCGCAAAGTGCCCGGCGGCGATGTTTTCCGCTCCGGCGCGGCTGGGCGTACGGGCGCGTTAGGTGCGGAACATGGGCCGCTGTTGTACAATAACAATATGCTGACGCGACTTTATTGTGACAACTATAAATGTCTTGTGAACTTCGAGTTCAAGCCCACTGCATTTCAGTTGCTAATGGGGCGCAACGGAGCCGGCAAAACCACCGTCTTCGAGGTTTTGGCGCTAATCCGTGACTTCGCGCTGCGCGGCGATTCCTGCGAGGGGCGCCTGGCCGGGAAAACCCGTACGCGCTGGCAGGACTTGCCGGAACAGCGTTTCGAGCTAGACGTGACGGGCAACGGCGGTGACTACCAATACCAGCTGACGGTGGACGAATGGTGGAGGCCGGCGGCGCCGCGGGTGCGAAAGGAGACCTTGTCGTTCAACGGTGGCAAGTTGTACCTGTTCGAAAATGGCACGGTGCATCTTTATAATGATCGGTTCGAGGACCGCACGCAGTTTCCCCTGTTACCCAGGCGCTCGTTTCTCTCGGAGATCGAGGCCCGCCCGGAGAACAGCAGGCTTATGTGGTTTAAGGCGTGGCTGGACCGCATCACAACCGTGCAAATTGATCCCAAAAAGATGCGCACGTCGGAAGCCCCCACGGAAGTCAAGAGACTTCTTCGCAGGTGATGGTCGCGTCACATCATCCGGAATTGTTAAATCAATTGGCGGCCCACGACGGCGTTTTAATCGAGAGACAAGGCGCCGGGCCGACTCTTCCCCCCAGGGCGTTTGCCCCGCCGGTTGACACCACGCTGCCGGCTGCCGAGATATTCGCACGGGGATGGGAGCATGTCTGATCGGATTGCGCGGATTATCGTGCTCGCGGAAGACCAAGAGCATCAGAACCTGGTCCGGCCCCGCGTGCGGGCCCGGCGTTTTCCCAGCCAGCGGACGGTGCAGATTTCCACGCCATCAGGCGACCAGACGGAAAGAAACTTATGCGCCACGCGTACGAAGAACTCGCCGTCGCGGCGCTTGTCAATAAAATATTCAATGGCGCCAAGCCGCCGGTTGCGCAATTGGTCGCTTGTGGAATTCGGACCGTGGCTGAAGATGGCGTTGGGGCCAGTAACAACCACCTCGTTGCCAAGGTCAAAGGGAAAATGCGACACTCGCTTCATCGGCCTGTGCCGCAGAATTTTTAACAGCGTGGCGGGCGATCTTTCATATTTGGCCCAGCCCCACGCCGGCGCCCCATATTGCTTCACAAGCCGCAGAAGTTCACGGTCATGGGCGGTTTCACGGAACCATGTGGTGGGGTCTTGCGGCTCGCCGCGGGGCCACAGCGGCCAGCGGGGATACCCGGTCCGCCGCTGGATATCCCACGTTATCAACAAACCTCCGGTATAAACGCGCTTGGAAAACCAGTGGCTGGAATAAAAATGGGAACACTCATGCTTCCGCCAGGCGCGCAGCGCCCTGGCGCGGCCGCGGGCGGTGGCTGCCCGTTCGTCGGCGTGCAGGCGCCACGAGGGCCAAAAAACCGTCCCAAGAATAACCAAGGCCGCGACAATCACGCGCCGCACCACGCCGCGGCGATGTGCTTCCCCCTCGGGCCGTTGTGGAATACGTAAAAGCCACATCAAACCCGCGCCGCCACTGTCGGCGATTCCCCCCATCAGCAGTACAATGGGTACAAAAAGCAGCGACATGGCGAATGTTGTGGCAATGCTGAACCGGCTTGGGTTCAATGTGGGCAGCGCCGCCACGAGCATTCCGCAAACCACCAAATATGCGATCACGTCGCGCCGGCGCCGCGCATGCCCAAAATCCAAAAAGCGTGACAGTAGCAGCGGCGAGATCCACCAGAAGTCCATCGCCGCGTAATATGGATTACCGCCCAAATGCCCCATCGCGGAAATTTGCAATCGCATCGCCAGAAAAAAGAAGATCGCTCCGGAAAACAAAATGGCTACTGGAATGGCTTTTAATACGTTGGCAACAATCGCTTGCTGGCGCGCGTCCACGGCTGACTCTTCGACCGATGCGGGAGTTTGATTATGACCCCTGCGAGTATACCACTGTTTGGGCGGCGCGATAAGCCGCGGCGACGATTTGCGACCCACGGACAGCGGGCGGCGATAGAGAATCAACAATCAGGGCGGGCGGGCGCTGTCAAGGCGCACGCCGGGCGGTTGGCGGATAATCCAAGCGGAAGCGTCGCCGCTTGGCAAGGTTTTGCAACGCGGCTAAACTACCCACCCAACAACTGGTTTGCCACCCGCACGCACAGGTTAACGGCGCTGGAAGCGCTGGAAAGAGATTCCCTTGATGCCCCATCCGTTTGGGAGCCAGACGCCGCCGCCGTCCCGGCGGCCATTTGCGCGCCGGGCTGGCCGCCGGGCAGTGGCGGGCGTGGCGCTGGCCTTGGCTGCCACGGCGACCATGGGCGTTTCCCGGGCATCGGCGCAGGCGGCGCGACGGCGCATTGCGGCCGCGGGGCCGCCGCTGCCCAAGGCGGTTGATCCGCTGGCGGGGTGGCCGATTAAAAAAGTGGAAATCGTGGGCAACACGCGCACCGACAAAGCGGTGATCATGAATCAGATTCGGGTGATGGCCGGCCAGCCGTACCATTTATCGCAGGTGCGGGTGGATGTGCGGTCGATCGCGTCGTTGGGGCGGTTTATCACGGTGCGGGCGGACGTTATTCCCACGAAGCACCGGCGGGTGATTGTGCGTTACGTGGTGCGGGAAAGGCCGCTGATACGGGCCATTGAAATCACCGGG
>JAJZCU010000382.1 GCA_021828935.1 Planctomycetota bacterium
CGGGCCGTTTGGCGTAGTGCGGCGAGCACCGCAGGCGAAATTGGCAGATGTTCAATGGCTTCGCGTACGGCTTCAATGCGCATGAGCGCCCGCGATATGCCGGGCGTAATCGTGAACCGCGGGTGGAAGTCCATCATGCCACAGTCTTGTCAACGCCTATTGCTGGACGGCCGCGCGTTTCGGACCGACACATGCCGTTAAGCTGCCGTTATTATGCCGTTAAATGGCCGTTGCAACAAACCGCGGCCCACGGCGGCGGCAGCCGAAAAAACCGCATGCATCCCGCCCCGAGCCGACATCGACAGCGCCGATTGCGTCGACGCCCGCACCCCGATGGAAGGTTATTAATAAAATCGCTGAGACGGCGCCGCGGAACAAGGGATGGTTTTTGAGGGGCCGGCGTTAGGGGGGCCACCTTGCATTATTCAAATTTATCGTGATACCAACACTCATTGCGTCAAACTGGAAGCCCGCCCCCCATAATTGTCGTGCTCCGCGACCGCACCGTCTCAGCGGTTCTTTTATTTCGCCTGAGTGCCACCATGCTTCCGGGGGAAAAAACGTGTCATAGGCTCCGCGCGCAGTATAAACTTGGACCCTGGATTTATTCCGCGATGGGCGCCACGTCGGATTTCACGGGTCCCCAAAACTTTTGCCACGCCCAATAAGAGAGCCGGGTCACGGGGTCCGCGTGGTGGCCAAGCCGGATGGCCCTTTGTATGCTTGCGCCGCCGATTGTAACCTTGGCCCGAACTGGGCTTGCCGGATCATGCCGCCCATGCTGGAATTTCAACAGATCAGCCGCTCCTTCGGCCCGGTCGTGGCCCTGGAAAACGTTTCGCTGGCGCTTTCGCCCGGAAAGGTGTACGGCATACTGGGCGAAAATGGCGCCGGCAAAACCACGCTCATGAACATTGCCGCCGGCCTTCTCCGCCCCTCTCATGGCCGCATATTAATCAATGGCGAACCGCTGGCCTTAGGCTCCCCCCGCGCCGCCCAAGGCGCCGGCATCGGCATGGTGCATCAACATTTTCGCCTGGCGCCGCGCCTCACCGTTCTGGAGAATGTGGCGCTGGCCGTGGGCCGCCGCAGACCACGCGACCACCGGGCCTCCGCTGAACCGCTCCGCCAGCGGCTGCTGCAATACGCGCGGGAAGCGTCCTGGCCCATGGACCCTGATGTTCGCGTGGAACGCCTGAGCATTGGCCAGCAGCAGCGCGTGGAAATCATCAAGGCCATCCTCACCGGCGGTAGATTCTTAATACTAGACGAACCCACCGCCGTGCTTACGCCCGAAGAGGCCGCACAACTCCTGGCCACGCTTAAAACCCTTGTGGCGCGGCAGGTGGCCGTGATTTTTATCAGCCACAAATTAAATGAGATCAAGACCGTGTGCGACTACGTTGCAGTGCTGCGCCGGGGCCGGCTTGTGTACGACGGCCCAGCGCACGCCCTGACCACGGCCGAACTGGCCGAAAAAATGGTCGCCGCACGGGTTGAACTTCCCCGCTTAACGGCCGAAGAACGCCAAGCCCTGCCGGCCGATCTCCCCGCCGCCGCCCCGCCGGCGCTCCAACTTGCCGCCGTAACGGTGCGGCGCCCCGGCGGACAAATATTGCTTAACAATGTATCACTGGCGGTGGCGCCCGGAGAAATTCTGGGCATCGCGGGCGTTGATGGCATTGGCCAGGCCCCTTTGGCCCAGGCCATCACCGGTGAAACCTCCATCTCCTCCGGGGCGGTGCTCTTCAGCGGCCAACCGGTCAACCGCTGGAATGTGCGCCGCCGCCGGCGCGTGCTGGCCTATATTCCTGAAGACCGCCAGCGCCAGGCCCTCGTGCTGCCCCTGTCGATCATCGATAATCTGGCGCTTAATAACTACCGGGACCCGGCGCTGTCCTGGCGCGGCTGGCGCATGAAACGCGCCTGGCGTACGCAGGCCCAGCGTCAAATTTCCCTCTTTGATGTCCGCTGCAACGCCCCCACCGACGCCGCCGCTTCACTTTCCGGCGGGAATCAGCAAAAAGTGGTGGTCGCCCGCGAACTCTTCGGCGCACCGGCCATCATTCTGGCCGTCAATCCCACGCGCGGCCTGGACATTGGCGCCACCGCCTTCGTACTGCGCCAATTGCTGGCCGCCCGGCAGCGCGGCGCCGCCATCCTCTTGATTCACAATGACTTGGATGAACTTTTATCCGTGAGCAATCGCGTGATGGTCCTTTATAACGGCAACCTGGTTCCCTCCCCGCGCGAGGCCGACGGGGCCGCCATCGGCCGACTGATGCTGGGTCTGTAAATGGCGGCGCGTCATGTCCCACGGGCGTTGGAACTCCGGCGAATTTTGTTCTTGTATTTGCCGCCAGACCTGATACAGTAGTGGTCACAGTTCGGCGCCCGCTATCGGATGCGTGCAAGTTGTTTTCTTTCTAAGGAACAGTCAGGGCGCAGCAAAGCCATGACAGTGCCGCAACATTGCTGTAACAGTTCCGCATTTTTAGGAATTTACTTATGATTCTCCCCTATGATTGGAAGGAAAAACTCAAACCCGGCAATTTGCGCCAGACCATCAACGAAAATTCGATGGTCATGAGCATCGTCGCGGTGGTGGTGGTGGTTCTGGCCATCGCATGGTGCGTGCATGTGGCGGACCCCGGCCAAGGCAACGTGGGCAACCGCGATGCGTATTATATTAATTATAAAACCGGCGCCATCAGCGTAAAATCCGCCGATACCCGGGTTCCCCTTGCAGGCCAGCCTGATTTGGTGCAGGTGATCTATTTTTCCTGCAACAGTTGCCACACCAAAAAAGCCGCCTACTACATGGAATATTCGCCCCAGGCATTAAAAGCCCTGCAACAGATGAAAGCGCAGCCCGCTGGTCGGCCCATGGCGCCCATGGCGGCCCAGTTACAGTATGGCGACCAATTGGTGAGCCGGCCGACGAATCCTCCGCATTGGGTTCCCGAGGCGTCCCCCCAGGGCGGCAAAATCATGGCCACCCGTGGCTGCCCGAATGGTAAGGTGTTCGAAATCTGTCTGCCAAGTTGAACCGCTTCTACTGGCGCAGGAACAATTAATTAACCATCATCCCGGCGGCGCAACGCAGCGCCGCCGTTTTTTTTCGGCCGTGTAGGCCCTTGAACTATTTTTCCAGGCC
>JAJZCU010000383.1 GCA_021828935.1 Planctomycetota bacterium
CGTGGTCAGCAATGATACCGGCCCGCTGCATGTGGCCGTGGCGCTGGGCCGGCCGGTGGTTGGTATTTATGGCCCAACGAATCCGGCCAGCGTCGGGCCGTTTGGCCAACTGGATCATGTGGTGCGGTTTGATCCGCCGCTGGCAGGGGCGAGCGGCGGGAACGTTCCCGGCGCCTGTACCAAACCTTTAGATGTGGAGCGCGTATGGAACATGTTGCGGCAAGTCGCGAATTTTTGAACCCCGCCCCATTGCGTGTGCCGCTGGTGCTCGCCAGTGCCTCGCCCCGGCGGGCGGAACTGCTGCGCCGCGCGGGCTATACATTTCTTGTTATGCCCAGCGAAACCCCCGAACCCGAACAAAAGCCCGCCGTGGTTCCAGTGGAAATTTGGCCGGCCGTGTTGGCGTTAATAAAAGCCCGGGATGTCGCGGCGCGCCGCCCGGACGCCATCACACTGGGGGCGGACACCATCGTGGAATACCGCGGAAACATTATTAACAAGCCGCGGGACCAGGTCCACGCCCGGGAAATATTGATGGCGCTTTCTGATACCACGCACCGGGTTATCACCGGCATCGCCCTGCTGTGCGGCGAACACCTGCGCTTCGCCTCCGCTATTTCCGTGTGCCGCATGGCCAGGCTTTCCGCTGATTTTCTCGCGGAGTATCTACGTTCGGGCCAATGGCGCGGCCGCGCGGGCGCCTACGGCATTCAAGACCTCGACACGCAGGTCTCGTTGGTGAGCGGCGAATGGTCCAACGTGGTCGGTCTGCCAATGGAATTGCTGCGCAGCGAATTATTATCAATGGACGCGGTAACGAAGCGGTAAAACGACGCGATATTGCGTGCCAACCTGCGGTGCAGGGGGAAATAAATTTATTAAGCAAGTTCTGAATTGCCGGTATTTCAAGGGACGCTCATGATCGAACGCATTGACCAACAGGGCATTGTTTTCTACCGCTCGCCGCTGCTGGCGCAAATCGGTGTGCCTCACGGATTTTCGACGCGCTTGGGTGGCGTATCGGCGGCGCCGTTTGATTCCCTGAATCTAGGCAATCCCCTGGGCTGCGATCGCCCGGATGCCGACGCCAATATTCGCCGAAATTATGAACGGCTACTCGCGGGGCTGCGCCTCGCCGGCCGGCAACATGCGTTTGCCCGCCAGGTGCATGGCAATTCCGTGGCCATCGTGGCTCGCGAAACCGAAGGCGAATACGCCGAAACGCTGGCCGCCGAAATCGCCGACCGCTGGCATGGGCAGACCGAGGCGGACGCCCTGATTACGGCCCGGCCGGAAGTCGCGATCACCGTGCGGGTGGCCGATTGCCTGCCGATATTATTAAGCAATGCGGACGGCCGCGTGGTGGCCGCGGTACATGCCGGCTGGCGCGGCATCGTGGCGAATGTGATCGGCCACGCGGTGACGGCCCTGGCCCAGGCGGCCGGCGCCCTGGGCGGTGGAGACCGTCCCGGCGACCGCGCGGGGTTTTGTGCCGCAATTGGTCCGGGGATATCAGTGGAGCATTTTCAGGTAGGCCATGAAGTCGCCGCCGCGTTCACTGGCGCCAGCCTGGCCGATGCCGTGCAGCGGCGGAGCGATAGGGTATTTATCAATCTTCAAGCGGCGGCGCTCCAGCAACTGGCCGCGGCAGGCATCATGCGCGTTGATGGCAATGCGCTGTGCACCTACCGCGACGCCGCCGAGTTCTTCTCCCACCGCCGCGACCGCGGCGTCACCGGGCGTATGGCGGCGGCGATCGGCGCCGCCCGCCCGTAAAGCCGCGACCGTTGGTCGCGCCGCCCAGCCGCAGGCGCAGGCAAACGACGACTTCCATCCACAGATGAACACAGATGAACACAGATTCGACGACGACACGCGGAAAAATCACCCAAAGCATCGCCGGCACTCGCCGAGATGGCCGCCGCGGGGATCTGATTTATTTTCGCCGTTTGCCTGCCGCAGTACGCCGCCGCCGGGAAATTTCTTGAAAGTTCCGTCACCCCTTGTTCAGCAACAGCTTACGGCGTTGTCGCCAGCCGCTTGGCGCCCCTATTTTGTCAAAAATTACTGTATTCCACTTGCAACGTCCGAAAACATCGGTTAAACTGCCCTCAGTCATCTTCGGCAAGGTCCATCTTGGCCCTTCGCCGCCAATATCGTGTCGCAGTTTCGTAATAGGATTGTCCAGGCATCGCACAAGGGGTCGCGGCGTATGGAAGGGCTCTTCGCACCGCGAGCGGATCGCTCGCAGACAAAACTGTACTGCGCCAACAGCTCCGCCAGCGGAAACAACGGCGCCACGCCGGACACAGTCTCCGCGGCCACGCAAAGCCAAACGTGGAACATGGATGCGCTGGGCAACTGGAGTAGTTCCACCGCGAATGGCACAGCCCAAACGCGGAATTTTAATAGCCAAAACCAAATCACCGGAATCAGCGGTACAACTGCGACGCCTACGTACGATGCGAATGGCAACATGACCACCGACCAGAACGGTAATAAACTAATTTACGATGCGTGGAATCGCCTGGTTGCCGTACAAGACCCCGCCGGCCAAACGATCGCCGCCTATTCGTACAACGCTCTTGGGTATCGCATCAGCGAAAGCTACCCCCAAGGCGGCAGCGGCGTCGCCGTCGGCACCGTCAAATACCTTTATTATTCAAATAACTGGCAAGTATTGGAAACCCGCTGGAACGGCACAGCGGCCACGGATGTGGCGCATCAATACGTGTGGTCGCAGATGTACGTCGACGCGGTGGTTCTGCGCGACACGTATAACGGCGGGGCGATCCAGCCGGATGCCCGCATCTACACGCAATTCGACGCCAATTACAACGTCACCGCATTAATAGGATATAACGCCAGCACGAATACCTGGGGCGTTGTCCAGCGGTACGTGTACACGCCCTATGGCGTCTCCACCGTGCTCAACGCGGACTGGACCACCGCCAGCAGCCAAATCCCGCTCACCCAATACCTGCACCAGGGCGGTCGGCTGGACCCCATCGCCGGCCTGTACCTCTTCCGCCACCGCGATTACTCGCCGACGCTTGGCAACTGGATCGAACAGGATCCGGCGGGGTATATTAATGGGGGGAGCCGGTATCAGGCGGAGGTTGCCAATCCGGCCGCAATGGCAGACCCGA
>JAJZCU010000384.1:0-2495 GCA_021828935.1 Planctomycetota bacterium
TTTGCAGTTGCCGATTTTGCGCCGGCGCCGGGTGGCCGGTTATCTGGGCGCATGGGCCCGCACCGGGGTGATTTTCGCGCAATCAGAGGAACTGCAACGGCTGGCCGGGCGCCTGCGGGTTGACGCCGCGGCGCTGGCCGCGGACGCCGGGCGCGTAGCCGCGGTCTCGGCGCTTCAGTTGCCGGCGCTGGCGCAGGCCGCCGCCGCCATGTACGACCAACTTTCCGCGGCGCGGCAGTCGCAGCAGGAAGTGGCCAATCTGGCGGGCCAGTTGTCTGGCGCCTATGAAGATATTAATCTTTTGCACAAAATATCCGCCGGGATGCGGTTCAATCAGAGGCCCGAAGCATTTTTAACAAAGATATTCCGGGAGGTACACGCTTTCAGCAATTTTCGGGGCATGTTGGTGGCGCAGGTTGAACGGGTCGACGCCGCCGGTGCGCGTCTGGTGGCCGCCACGGGCGAATGTCCCAGCCGGCCGGAAGACCTGTTAAACGCCCTGGCGCCGTCCGTGGCCCAGGCCATGGCCACCGGGGAAACCATTGTCTGCGATGACGCGACGCCGTTGGGCTTGCACAACATCAATGGCGCTCCGGCCCGCTACGTGTGCATGCCGCTGCATCGGGAAAAACGCGCTTTTGGCGTGGTGATTGCCCTGGACCGTACTGACGGTCGGGCCTTCGAGTCTTCCGACGTGAAACTGCTTTCCAACGTGGCCAACCAGTGCAGCATTTTTTTGGAAAATGCCGCTCTTTACCAGGATATGCAGGATCTCTTCATGGGCGTCCTGCATGCCCTGACCAGGAGCATCGACGCCAAGGACGCCTACACGCGCGGCCATTCGCAGCGCGTGGCGCGGCTTTCCCGCATGTTGGCCGAAAAGCTGGACCTGCCGGAACATACTTGTCAGCGCATCTACCTTTCGGGGCTGTTGCACGATGTCGGCAAGATCGGAGTGCCCGAGGCCGTGCTGACCAAAACCGGCCGCTTGACGGCCGAGGAATTTGACGCCATCAAGCGCCATCCCACCATCGGCGCCGGGATATTAGGAAATATCCGGCAGTTGGAAGACATTATTCCCGGGGTTTTGTGTCACCACGAGCGCTGGGATGGCAAGGGCTATCCGGCGGGCCTGACCGGTGAAAATATTCCGCTGATGGGCCGCATTATTTGCCTGGCCGACAGTTTTGACGCCATGACCAGCAGCCGTACTTATCGCCCGGCGATGCCTATCTCGCACGCCATTGCTGAAATGGGCCGTTGCGCGGGGGAGCAGTTTGACCCGGTTATGGCGCCGGTTTTCCAAAAGTTGGATTTCTCCCGTTTTCTAAGCGAGTCGGGGGCCGATGCCCTGCCCGCAAGTTCCAACGGTTCCGGAGGATTTGATTCATGCCTGTAACTTGTGAAGTCTATGAGCACGTGACCGTGTTTAACTTAGCCGGAGAATTGGCATCCGAACAGGCCGAACTGTTCAAAAAAGTGGTGTTGGACGCGCTGGAAAGAGATGCACGGTTTGTCGTGCTGAACATGCAGGCCGTGCCATTTGTTGACTCCGGCGGCCTGGAAGCGCTGCTGTGGGCGCAGGAGCAATGCGAACAGCGCTTAGGCCACCTGCGCCTGTGCGGCCTGGATGAGAATCTTAAAAAAATCATGTATGTCACGCGGCTGGAGGGCCAGTTTGAGGCATTTGACGCCGTGACCGACGCCGTGAAACTGATGCGCTAACTGCACGCTACCAGAGGAAATACCATGATCGCTCAAGCCACGAAACGTAAAACCCTGGGCCAGGTTCTGCTGGCCGGTGGTCTGATTTCACAGGACCAATTGGAAGCCGCTTTGGCCAGCCAGCGCGCCACGCAGAATAAAAAACTGCTGGGTGAAGTCCTGATTGAAATGAACCTGTTGTCCGAGGAGCGCCTGTGCGAAACCCTTGCGGGCATGTACGGCGTACCCTTTGCCCGCATCACGCCAAAAATTTGCGATCCCAGGGTCATTGAATCACTACCGCGCGAGTTTCTCGAAAAACATTGCGTGCTGCCGATGTTTTTGGTCAACAACATGCTGACGCTGGCTATTTCCGAGCCGTCAAACCTGTTTCTCGTGGAAGACATCCGCCAGCGCACGGGCTACGCACTAAACATCGTGGCGGCCACGGCCAAGGACATCCTGGCCACCATGCAGACGCATCTGCCCAGCGCCAATGTCTTTGTTATTGATGAAATTATCGATGACGTGCGCCCCGAGGATTTTTCGCTGGTGGAACAGCGAGTCGAGGACATCGGCGACTTAAAAGAAGCCGCCGGCCACTCTCCGGTCGTCAAGCTGGTGAATTTTATCCTGTACAACGCGGTGCGCGATGGGGCCAGCGACATTCACATTGAACCGGACGAAAAAAAGAGACGCGTGCGCTACCGCGTCGATGGTATCTTATTTGAAAAAATCTGCCCGCCGCACCAGATGCACCCGGGCATTGTCAGCCGCATTAAGATCATGGC
>JAJZCU010000384.1:2505-3149 GCA_021828935.1 Planctomycetota bacterium
TATGGTGGCTGTTCCCATCATGGCCGGCCTGGACATTTCCGAGCGCCGCCTGCCGCAGGATGGCAGCCTGCATGTATTGTTGGCGGGCCAGCCGATCGACATGCGCATCAGCACGATGCTGGAAAAACACGGCGAGAAGGTGGTCATCCGCATTGTGGACAAGCGCACGGTGCTCATGGGCCTGGATAAGCTGGGGTTCAACCCTCAGATGCTCGAATCGTTCCAAAAAGTGCTGGATCAGCCCAACGGCATGGTGCTGGTGACGGGCCCCACCGGCAGCGGTAAAACCAATACGTTGTATGCGTGCCTGTCGCATTTGGACCGCGACCAGGGCAACATCTGCACGGTGGAAGACCCCGTGGAATTTAAGCTTTCAGGGATCAATCAATTTCAAACCAATGAAAAAATTGGTTTCAGCTTCTCCAACGCCCTGCGCAACCTGTTGCGGCAGGATCCGGACGTGGTGATGGTGGGTGAAATTCGGGATGCGGAGACCGCACGCATCGCCACCCAGGCGGCGCTTACCGGCCACCTGGTGCTTTCGACGCTGCACACCAACGACGCGCCGTCAACGATTGTGCGGCTGGTGAACATGGGCGTTGAACATTATTTAATAGCCGCGTCGTTGCGGGCCGTGGTGGCGC
>JAJZCU010000385.1 GCA_021828935.1 Planctomycetota bacterium
TTGCAATACGGGAGGCCAGCTACCGCCCGCCTCAAACGCATACAAATACAGCCAACTGTTGCCAAAATTGGGCGCAAAACCCAGCCGCGTCATCACGCCGCGCCGGTTTTGGCGCGTCAGGCGCAGGGCGTCCTGGCTTAACTGGCCCCAGGTAACCGGCGGCTGGGCGTGCCCGGTTTTTGGGTTCACCAGCCCGGCCTGGCGCAGTTCATTCACATTGGAAAAAAGCAGCCGCACGTCGACATCAATGGGGATGCCGTACAACTGCGGGGCGCTGTGGGAACCGGGCGGGCGGTAGCTGGCCTCCCGTATTGCAAATGGATAATAGTCGCGCAACTTAATGCGGTTTGGATTCGATCTTTTCTGGGCCGCCAAAAGCGGCGTGAGGTCGGTCAAGGCGCCGCGGGCCGCCCACTCATCGGTGGCGAAACGGTCGAAGGAAACCAGGTCCGGTGGCACGCCGCCAGCCACCGCGGTTAAAAGGCGTTGCGCATCGCTGGTCGGATCGGCCGATTCTGACGTGCTGACGATCACCTGGTATTTCGGGTGGAGCACTTCAAATTGGTGAACGGCTGCATAGATGCCGTTGCCGATAATGCCGTTGTTCCAGAAAACAATGCGCGTACGACCGTGTGTACCGCCGGGCCGGGCGGCGAGGTAGGTGGTCAAAATGACCGCGACTAGAACGCAAGCCAGCAGGGCCATGGCCACTGAAAGTGGAAGCTGGCCGCGTGGCTTGCGAAAAAACGACGCCAAATGGCCTCCTCTCGCCACAGTGAATGGAATGCTTGGACACCATGAAGCCCGGTTCGGGCCATGGCGGTGAGGCGTGTCCAGACGCCTTTTAAATCGCCGCCGGCCAAAAAGAAGATTAGACGGCGAAACCGCCGCTGCCGCAAGAGAAAAATAAGAGGGGGGGCGGCCATCTTGGCCGCCGTATACTAAAAATTTCCCAAATTTTCAATTCGTCCGATGATGTCACGCCGCGTATCGCTGGCCGCCAGTCGCTGGCGTAAAAGCTCCGCGACACGCGCCGCAGTGGGCAACGCGTCCCAACCTCCGCCGGGGCCCGCGGCTTTTATCGCGGCGCAGGCGCTGGCCAGCAGCACCGCTTCCGCGATCGAAAAACCTCGGGCGACCGCCAGGGCATACGCGCCGTGAAAGGCATCGCCGCAACCGTTCGTATTGACAGCCTGCATCAGAAAGGCCGGCTGATGGTTTGGCTTCCGGTCGGCGGAATCCGTCCACCAGCAGCCCGCAGCGCCGGCCGTTACCACGGTGGCGGCGCGCGGCGCCCGGGCCAGCGCGGCGCAGGCGGCCTCGGGAGTGTGCTTGCCGGAAAACCATGTGGCAAATTCTTCCGGCGCCACAAGGTGATCCACCTGCTCCAGGAGCGGCGCGGCCTCCGCCGATTGGCCTTCGATATCAATCACGACCGGTACGTTCAGCCGGCGCGCTTTGATGATCAGTTCCAATGGTCCTGGCGCAGTCAGAAAATCCACCAGCAACACGCGAGCCGACGCCAAAAGGTGCTCCGGCATATCCGCAACGTCAACCGGTTTGAATCGACTCTGGTCATAAAAAATGGTCCGTTCGCCGGAGGCATGGTCAATAACAATCCGGCTATGGTACGGCTGGCCCGCGGCGTCCGGGATGATATGGGAAATATCCACGCCGCGTTCCAGCAGAATTTTGCGGATGTAATCAGAAAGATCGTCATTACCAAAACGCGCCACGTAGGCCGTTTTTCCACCCAGCACCGCCGCCGCGGCAACGGCCGTACAGGCCAATCCCCCGCCGTGCCGTGCCGAAGCCAG
Source organism: Planctomycetota bacterium (assembly GCA_021828935.1). Taxonomy (GTDB): domain Bacteria; phylum Planctomycetota; class Phycisphaerae; order WQYP01; family WQYP01; genus JAJZCU01. The sequence continues at coordinate 1,818 of JAJZCU010000385.1, forward strand.
CACCGGAACCTTGGCCCCGGCCCCTGGAAACGTCTTCACTGTCAGCGTGTCATCCACCGCGGAAATGCCAACGCCAAGCACGTCAAATACGGGTTGTGGTCTGGTCATGTGCATACATCCCGCCGGGGATCAAATATCGGCGTCTCATCTTGAAACGCCGGTGGCCGCATAGTGCGAAACCGCGGGGGTAAGCCGCAGATCATGCGCCAGGCAACGCAGCGGCTTGACGCCGGACTCGCCCAGTTTCCCGTGGTAGGCCCGAACCGCCTCTTCGGGCGTTATGCCATCGTCCGCGATGTGCCGCAGCATGGTAATGAAGGCCAATTGGTCCTCCGCCTGATTGATTTTGCGCCCGAACAGCGCCGCGCGGGCCCCATATTTTTTGGCCTCATGCAGCAAATTAAACGCGTCGAACGTCGTACCGGAACTGCCGCCCAAAACGCCCACAATCACCGATTCATCATACCGGCATAATTCTTCCATATACCGTGGGCCATGGTAAACGATCTTCAAAAATACCGGTCGCGAGGCCCGCGGCACGCCGGCCAACATGCGGCAGATATGATCATTAATAAATCCTCCGACCCCGGCCGGTGGAATGCGGTGGATGTTGGCTGGAACATTCGGATCGAACACTTCCAAAAAATGACGGAACCCCTTGCTCTCGGCCTCCAGACGGAAATCCCGGTAGGCCTCCAGGGTGCGCCGATCCGGTTCTGCGAGATTGTTAAACGTCACGGAGTATAAGCCCAGATTGGCCCCCTGCATGCGATCCGCCGCCGAACAGGGCGATTTGCCCGCCTGCATGTGATCAATAGGAGTGGAGGCAAATGGCTGTGACGGGTTGCTGCCATACGAACTTCCCCTGCACACATGGATGTCAGTTGTATCATTGGCCCGAACGGCGGCCGTGACGCCGGAATGATCGAACAACCGCTCGCGAATCGTCAGTTGGTCACTGGTGGAACAACTCATTAACATGATATCAACCAGGCCCTGTTTGGCGACCTGCCGGACGGTTTGCCGATAATGATCCAAGGTGCGAAATGGAAAGCTTTTTTTGTCGACGCCTGGATTGGGCCCGGGCGCCGCGATACCCAGGGCCATATCGGCGTCCTTGGCATCGGCAATAATAAAGTGCTTTCCGAAGCGGTCTGCGGCCAGCGCCGCGAGTTTTTGGTCAAGCGTTTTTTGCACGGCTAGTTCATTCCTTCATTGGCTTCGCGCGAATCGCTGCAAAGCGGGTACAACGCACGCTCATCTTCATCAATTCGACTAAAACGCGGCAACGCCTCATAAAATCGATTGTCATTCGGGTCAGCGGTAAC
>JAJZCU010000386.1 GCA_021828935.1 Planctomycetota bacterium
TTGCCACGCCGGAAACCGCCGCCACGGATACCAAAGCCAACGAAATTAGCGAACGCGAAATTGAGCGGTACATTGAAGATCAGAATGATTTTCGCAGCATGAGCCGCGGCAGCCGCATGCGCAATGATGGCGAACGCGATGCGAAATTGGACGCCATGGCCAATACCGCGGCCCGCGGTATCTCATTGCAGGAAGAACTGCATGTGCAGTGGGACTTGGCCGACGACGTGCCGGAACATCTGCGCAAGGCCGGCAATGTGCTGATCGATTGGGTGGATGAAGCAGGGTACATACGAGACGACTTATCGGTGATCGCAGGCGATTCGCACATGCCTGCGGGCGTGACGCAGGAGGATTTGGAGGCGGTATTTCCGGTGCTGCAGCGGCGCGTTGAGCCGCCGGGCTTGTGTGCCCGCACCATGCAGGAATGTTTGCTGTTGCAACTGGAAGCGATGCAGGGCGACCAAAAGGAAGACCTGGCGTTGCCGCGGCTTTTGGTAACAACCTATTTGCACGACCTGGAGATGAACCGGTTGCCGCAGATTTCGCGCAAGTCCGGCTACAGCATTGACCAGATCAATCAGGCCAAGGAATTTTTACAGCGTCTGCATCCCTGGCCCGGTCGCCTGCTGGTGGATAAAAAAGTGCCCTCCGTCACGCCCGATGCCATCGTGGAATTGGACGAAGACACCGGACAATACACGGTGCGGCTGACGGACGAACACGCGCCGCGACTGTACATTAATGAAATATATAAGCGGATGGCCAAAACCAAGGTGGTGGAAGGCAAGACGCGGGAATTTATTGCCAATCATATCCGCAACGCCCGCTGGCTTATTGAATCCATTGAACAGCGGCGCAATACGCTGCTGCGGGTGTTGCGCGTGGTGGTGGACGCCCAGCGGGAGTTTATTGAATACGGCCCGCAGTTTATGAAGCCGCTGCCCATGATCAGCGTGGCCGACCAACTGGGCATTCATGTGGGAACCGTGAGCCGGGCAGTGGCGGAAAAATATGTACAAATGCCGCGCGGGATATTCGCGTTGCGGCAATTCTTCACCGGCGGCACGGAAAACGCCGACGGCGAAGCCATGAGTTGGGACGCCATCAAGGCCAAGCTGGGGGAAATTATTGATCGGGAGGACAAGGGCAACCCGCTTAGCGACGACGAAATCGTGGTGAAGCTTAAAGAGCAGGGCATTGAACTGGCCCGCCGCACAGTGGCCAAATACCGCAAAATTGCCAGCATTCCACCCGCCCGCCGCCGCCGAACGTTCTGACAAATACCGCCAGGGCGTGGTCGGCAGAAACGGCGGCTGTCGGCCGCGGCGTCAAAATGGGTAATTTGGTTGAATTGCGTATAGTTGATGTTCGGTAGCGCACTGGCCTATGATGGGCGGCAATGGCGGGAGCATGTCCGTTCTCGGATGCGTGGTCCGTTGTTCTTTATTACGCTGAACCGTCAGCTGCAATGTCAACCGAGGCACGAATCACTTTTACTTGGCAGAATATCTGCCGGAGGAACGTTTATGGCTAAATTCGACAACGCCGGGCGCACCCTGGCCGCGGGTTTAATTGGTATGGCGGCCATCGGCGCTGCGGCGGCACATGCGGCGGCGTCAAGCGCGGCGATTTTGCAGAATTATGCCGGGCTTTCGCTGCAAGATGTGGCCAATGTTAATAACGGCTTCGGCCTCACTCCGCCGGATGTAAACGCCGCGGTGGGACCCACCAGCGTGTTTGAATTCCTCAACGGCGTGGTGGGTTCGTACAATTCCACCACCGGGGCCCAACAAATGGCGCCGGAATCCAACGCGGCCTTTTGGGCTGCCGCCGGCATTCCGTCCACCATCAGCGCGCCGGGTTTTACTGATCCGCGCACCATTTATGATCCCACCATTGGCCGCTTCATTACCACGCAATTAACCCTTGGCAGCAATTCATCGGCGTCGGGCGCCTCGCCGAATAACGTGCTAATCGGCGTTTCCAATACCAGCAACCCGACGCAGGGGTGGAAGGCAACCTATTTCGCCGGCACGCCGGGCGGCAGCGGCAATTTTCTTGATTTTGATACGCTGGGCCTTAACGCCAACGGCGTGTATGTGGGCGGAAATCTGTTTAATAACGGAAGCTTTGTCGGGCCCTCGCTGTTCGCCATTCCCAAGGCCAGCCTGACCGCATCAACGGGCCCGACCACTGCCGGCATCACTCGCTTTGACGCACAAAATTCCGCCGTCTACGGCGGCACGTTTCAACCGGTAATCAACCCAACGTCAACCGCCCCGGAAGTCGTGCTATCCAACAACGGCGGCCCGATTTACACCTCCACGGTGACCACCGCCGCGGGCGTCACCACGCTTACGCCCAACGGACCGGCCGCTGCCTCATTGCCGGAAAACGCCCCGCCGCCGCTGCCACAACCAACCACCGGTGATTTCCTTGACGCGGGCGATTTGCGTGTGAGCGCGAAAACCACGCAGGTTGGTAATTTAATCTATGCCGCACAGGCGGTAGCCAACACGGCCAATTCACTGCCGGCGTTGCATTATTCGGTGATCAACGCCACGACGCGGGCGGTGCTGGATCAGGGCACGATTCAGGATCCCACGAATAGTTTTGGCTATGCGTATCCATCCATTGCCGCCAACGCCAATGGCGACGTGGTCATTGGATTCACCCGTTCCGGCGTGCCGGGCACGGACACCGCCACCAACCCGACCTTGGGGAATGGCGGGGCCTATGCAATTGTTGGCCATACGGTCGGAGGCGTGCTGAGTTTTGGCAGCCCCATTACGCTGAAGCAAGGGTTGATCAGCGATTATCAGCTTGGTTCACCGGCCAATGGCGTAGCCCGGTGGGGCGATTACACCACCACCGTGCTGGATCCAAGTAATCCCAATAAATTCTGGACCGTACAAGAGTACACTTATACCGACGCAAATAATCCCATGCTTTGGGGCACGCAAATTTCGGAAATCGCCGTGCCGGAACCGGCCTCTTTGGCGCTCTTGGGCGTTGGCGCGCTGGCGTTGTTTGGGCTACGGCGGCGGCGGCCGGCCATGGTAATTTCGTAAACGTTTGCCCGCTCGTGCGGAAATTGGAGCCGCCATGCGGGCATGGTTGTTAAAGCAACAGTA
>JAJZCU010000387.1 GCA_021828935.1 Planctomycetota bacterium
CACTTCCCACATTGTCACGCCGCCCTGGACGTACGGATGGCAGAGTCCTTTTCGAATAAAGGAATTAATAATGAAGAATAGCGTTAAAAAAAACGCAAAAAAAGCAGAAACACAGAACATTTTTTTCGGAGAAATCAAGGCCGGTTTGGAGGAGGCTCTGAAGTGGTCTCACGGAAAAAAGGGCGGCGTGACAATGCGGGAAGTGGAAATTGCGGATCCTCCCCGCCCCATGACGCCCCGACAGATCGCTGCGTTACGTAAGACGCAAATCGGCGCCAGCCAAGCTGTTTTTGCCAGTCTCATCAACGCATCGGTGCAGACTGTGCATGCGTGGGAGCAAGGCCGCGGCCGACCTTCCGGACCTGCCCTGCGTTTGTTGCGCCTTCTGGAAAAACGGCCCGAACTGGCGCGCCAGTTTGGGGAACCGTGAGGCGATCGGTGCGCGGTAAACCGCTGAGGCGGTGAGAACGCTGAGACGACCGGGCGGACCGGGGCGTCAGGCTTTTGAGGCCCTTGGGAACAGCGGCGGCCCGTGAAAAATTTCCCAAGCCGACCCTGGCATTGTAGACCGGCAGGAGTGGCATGCGGGGTTCAAAAAATTGGCACATCCAGGGCGCCGCGCCCGGCGGCGCACCCAGTTTCACCCAAAAAAATAATTAAATGACAAGCCTTTGGACTAAAAGGGGTACGGTACAACCGCTGTTGTTTTGCACCTGCTTTTAATGAATCCCGTCGTATCCGCGTTCGTCCGCGTCATCCGCGGTTTCCGCCATTTTGCCTTGGCGATTCGTGGGGCGCCAAAATGGGTGCGGCGCCTCGCTGCTGCTTTGCCAACTGCCATCATCCATCTCCCGCCGTATCCGCGTTCACCGCATCGTCTGCGATTCCCCGCCCTTTGCCAGTCGCCGCCTCTTGCAATCGCGCCGCGCCGCCGTATAGTGGCCACCTCGTACAGGTGTCCGTTGCGTAAACGGATGAAAAGGGAAGGCGGTTGAATGCCGCCGCGGACGCGCCGCTGTATGGGCTGCTTTGCGTCCGGCCACTGTTTGATGTTTCGCCAGCGCCTGCTGGCTTGTACGAAAGTCGCATGACTTTCGGGAAACGTGAGACGGGAAGGCCGGTCGCAGTTTTTAGCCCGAGCCAGAAGACCTGCCTGTACTGCTTTGCCGGTCCTCGCGAGATGGGACCTAGGCCAGTTTCACGAAAATGTTTTGCGGTTGGCGAAATTGCCTTTTTTTCAGACGCCGTGGATGGCGTTTTGCAAGTGGCATTTTTTTCCATTCGCTGCGTTGGGTGTTCCTGTCCGGTTTTCCGCGCGATTGCCGGCACTGCTTTATTTAATATCCCGGCCCTTTAAGCGTCCGCCGCGGAAGTAAACATTAGGAATTATCATGAAACGCTCCCTGTTTTTTGCGCCCGTCCTGGTTTTAGCCGCAGCGGCCGCAGCGCCATCCGGCCACGCTGTTGCCAGCACTTTTTACGCCAACCAGGTGGCGTCGTACACGCCCGGAACCGCGCCCACGGACAGCAGCGGTTTTTCGTCTTACACGCAATCAGGCAATGCGGCGCTGGGGCCGCTGGCGCCCGTGACGGACACGTACAATGATATTTTAACGCCATTTAACGGCCCCTACCTCCCGACCCAGTTGGTGGCGGTGGGTGATGGCGGCACGTTGGAATTGCATTTGGCGGAAGCAGCGGGCGTCAGCGGCGTGACCATTGGCGTACACACCATTGCCAGTCTTAATGATCAATACTACGCGAGCACGAACCCCGCGCCCGCCGCCGGCACAAATTTTAATCCCGCGCAGACGCTGCAGGAGAACAGCTATGGCGTGAACCCGTCCGCGGACGTGCAGGTCAGTGAAAATGGAGCCACATGGGTGGACTTGGGAACCATCACCTTTAATAACCCAAGTAATTATTACGCGGATGTCAGCGGGCCGTACGCCACCACCGCCGGCACAACTCCCGCAAATTTTGGCCAGCCGTTCACCGGCACGCTGGCCAGTTTCAACGGGCTTGATTTTCAACAGACGCTGGCCCAACTCAATGGTTCCGCCGGTGGAACGTGGCTGAACTTAACCCCCGCCGCAAATGCCGGCCTGACCGGCGTGAATTATATTAAGTTTAATGTGCCCACCGGCGCGGTAATTCCCCTGTATGTTGACGCCGTGGTAGGCACGAACGCCAGCATTCCGGAACCGGCGACCGTTGCGTTCCTGGCGGTTGGCGCGTTGGCGTTGTCGTTGCGGCGGCGCAGAAGCGGGCGGACGGCGTGAAAACCCGCGCATTTACATTAATGGAATTGCTGGTGGTGGTCTCCATCATCGCCGTGCTGCTGGCCGTATTGCTGCCCACGCTATCCGTGGCGCGGCAGCGCGCCATGTGCGTGGCGTGCTTAAGCAACCTGCGCCAACTGGGCACGGCGGCGCAGGAATACACGCAGGCATATGCAGGCAGCTTTCCGCCTGCATATTACGGCGCGGGCTGGCATGACGCATGGGATTTTAAGTTAATAGCGGGACCAGCTGGAACCACCGCGGTAATCCCGGGCATTTTATGGATGGGCGAAACCAACCTGCGCATCCAGCAGTGTCCCGCGTACCATGGCCGCTCCGGCACGGCCACCGATCCCTTCACCGGATACAACTACAACACCAGCTACATTGGCCACGGCGCCGATGAACTGCATCCCGCGTCGGCCAATGTGAATCAGTTGGTGCGCCCGGCGGCGTGCGCGCTGTTCGGCGACGGCGGCTTTGGCGCGTTGACAAACAAATATATGCGCGCGCCGCTTTTATTAAATCCAGTCCCCCCCAACGGCGACGGCGTGCCCGACGCGGAACGCGCCGCCGGCGCCCAGGCCTATCGGCATGAGGGAAATACCAACGTGTGTTACTGCGATGGGCATGTGGAAAGCGTTTCAACCAGGTTCGACGCCACGGGCCCAACAGTGATCACCCTGCCCGCGGCGGATGGTTTTCTTTCGGCGGATAATTCAGCTTATGACGGTTATTAAGCGGGTATACCGTTACCGGGCAGCGTCTGACCACATGTCGGCACAGCGAAGATAAGCGCATGAGACATACTCTGGCGCCGCACCCGATGACACG
>JAJZCU010000010.1 GCA_021828935.1 Planctomycetota bacterium
GGGATTGTCGGGGTTATCCGTATATCCTGACAGAATTTCCACGATGGCATTGACCATGCGGCGGTTGCCGGCACTGGCAAAAAATATCCGGCGCACCAGGTCGCGTTGGTAAAAACGTTCGACAAAGGCCTGAAACACGGCATACTTGTGAGCCATGGTTTGTTCATAATGCAGCAATGCTGAAGCGTCCGCGCTGTGCAGAAGCAGGTGTACGGCGCGGGCCGCCGCCTGGGCGGATTCCAGCGCCAGATGCACGCCGCTGGAAAAAATGGGATCTAAAAATCCACCGGCGTCGCCCAGCAACAGGCAATGCCCAATGCGCCGGCGGGTGGTTTGGAAACTGTAATCGGCGGCCACGCGAAACGGCGCCACGCATTGCGCCGCGGAAACGGCGGCCAGCAGTTGCGGGGCATCGCGCAAAGCCGCATAAAACAACGCCGCGGGGTTGCCAACATCTTTGCCAATTAATCCCGGCCGCGCCAATACCATGCCAACACTGGTTTCACCGCCGGCCAACGGAATTAGCCACACCCAACCCGCGGGCAGCAGCACCATGGAAATGTTGTCCGCATCAACGCCATCCAGTGGCGGCAGGTTGCGGAAGTAGCTGTACGCCGCAAGCCGGCCCAAATCCGGCAGCTTTTCCACGGCGTGCGCGTGGGCGGCCACATGGGCGGCCCGGCCACTGGCATCCAAGATAAACCGGCATGTGATGGCACGGCCATCAGCCAGCGTTAGTCGCGGCGTTGGCGCGTGCACGTCGGCGGCGTGAACGGCGGTATTTTCGTAAATTTCGCAACCGGCTCTCCGGGCCTGGGCGGCCAGCAGCGTGTCGAAGGCCGCGCGTTGCACCTGAAACGACGGCGGGCCGGAAGTTTCAGGGGCCAGCAGTAAAAACCGCACCGCAGCGTTATCCGTGGGGTCGATGAAACGCGCGCCGTATTTGGGCTGGAAATACGCGTTCAGAATGTCCGGGCCAATTCCCAATCGCGTAAGGATGGGCATGCTGGCGGGCAGCAATGATTCTCCAATTTTGTGCCGCGTAATGTCGCCGCGTTCGAAAACGCTCACCGCGTACCCCATTTGACGCAGCAATATCCCAGCCGCCAGCCCCGCCGGCCCGGCGCCAATGATCGCGACATCGCATTGCATTTCTTCCATGCTGGTATTGTTCGCTGGCGGGCAGAGCTTTGCAAGCGACGGCCGCACGCTGGCGATTAGCCGACACGTATATGCGTCGGCTAATCGCGAACCAAGGCGGCTATTTGGTTATACTGGCGGTTATGATGAGTATGCATCATTTGGAGATGGTCTAATGCATTCTGAAAAAAGCGCAAGCCGTAAAAAGGGCGTCGGTCGCCGCACCGTGTTGAAGACGTTTTTGGCTGCGTCGGCGTTCACGGCGGCCGGAGGTTTAACCGGCGCGGAGGAGGCGCAGGCCGACGGAGCGTATCCGAATGTACAAAAACTGCGGCAATCCATGGGCGTGGAGCGCGTGGCCCGGCTGACGCCGTTTGGTTATTTATCAAACGTGGCGCCGGCCAACGGAACCGTCAAATGGGTGCAGATCGATCTGGGCGCCGCCCATGCAATTGACTACTTCAAGCTCATGCCGTTGCAGGGGTATACTCCCGTGGCGGAATACTTTGCAGCGCGCTTCAAAATTGAAGTTGCGGCCGATGCACAGTTCGCAGCGCCGCAGTTGGCGTATGATCACACGAGGGCCGATTTTCCAGCGCCCGGCGATCGGGTGGTTAAAATTCCAGGCGCGGGCGTAACGGGGCGCTTCGTGCGGCTTACGGCGATTCTGCCGCAGAATGGGCAACTGGGCTTATCCAAGCTGGAGGCGTGGTCACAGCAGCGCGACGTGGCCCAGGGCAGGCGCGTGACTGATTCCGATGGATTAATAGAATACAGTGCGGCGTGTGGCGGCGATATTGCGCCCGTGCCAATCGCCCACGGCGCAGGGCCCGATCAGGCCGAATATGAAATCCTGCGAACGTTGCATCCTTCCATGCCGCCGTACGATAGCACATGGAACAAAATGGGCCAGGTGGTGCCCCTTACGCGGCGTCCGCGGCCGCAGGGCGAAGGCGTGGTCACCGATAACCCGGGCAATGTTATCCCCGCCGGGCAATGGAAACCGGTAAAATTCAAGGCCCAGTCGCCGCGCGGCGGGGTGCGGTTGGCCGAAGGGCTTTTTCTTACGGTCATGCAAAATAATATCCAATATTTGCTGGGGCGTTTCGGCGTGCCCGAATTGCTGGCGCCATTTCGTACCAGGGCCGGCAAACCCAACCCGCCGAACCTACCGCCGCCGGTGCCGTTCTGGGACACCTCACTGCCGGGGTCAAACGCGGGCCGATTCATGATGGGCGCCGGCAGCACCTTGCAATGGATGGAACACGCCCAGCTGCGCGGGCGTCTCACCGCGGTTGTCGCGGGCATCGCCGCGTGCCGCCGGGCCGACGGTTACGCGATGGCCTATCCGGAGGACACCATTTTTTTAAGCGAGCGCGCCGCCTATACGCGCTCATGGGTAACGCATGGGTTGGTGGATGCCGGCGATGCGGGGCACAAGCAGGCGTATGAAGTGCTGCGTGGGTTTTATGACTGGTTCAACCGGTGCGACTATCTCCCTGAACTGTTGCGCCGGGCGCCGCAGGGCGTGCAGGGCATGATCGCCAATACCCGCACGTACTTTACGCCCATCGGCAAGCCGGCGGATATACAGGTGATTCAGCGTTATTTTCAGGAAAATTATTGGCTAACCGCCCTGGCGGGGCGCGACCCGAACGCCGTTTGGAGATACCCCTATGACCATCCGCATTGTTATTTGTTAACGTCGGTCACGCCCTATCTGGACCAATACCGGGCCACCGGGGAGCGCAAATATCTAAACGCCGTGCTGGGCGCCTGGGATCTTTACCGCGACAACTGGCAGCATATCGGCGGCGCGATTTCAATTTGTGAAGGCTTTGGTTATCCACCGAGATCCGCGTTCCTGCACCTGCAGAACGGCGAAAACTGCGGCAGCAGCTTCTGGGCCAGCCTGAACCATGGTCTGTTGCAACTGTCTCCCACCCAGGAGCGGTACGCCAATGAAATTGAAAAATCCATCTATAATGTGCTGATCGCCAACCAGGCTGGAACCACGGGCATCCGGTATCACGCAGTGCTGGATGGGCAAAAGGAAGCGGGAACCCACAACAGTACCTGTTGCGAGGGGCAAGGCACGCGGCAGTACGGTTCGCTGCCGCAATACATTTATTCAGTTGGGGGTACTGATGACCATGGTACGGACTTGTATGTGAATTTATTTGCGGCGTCATCCATTCAATTCAGCGCGAAGGGCCGGGGCGCTAAGTTGACCATGGATACGCGATTTCCGTTGCAGCCGCAGGTACGGCTGACGTTTTCGGCAAAGCAACCCGTGCCTGCGGCGGTCCACCTGCGTATCCCAGGATGGGCCGCCGTCGACATGCCAGTTGCCGTGAATGGAAAAAAGTTTGCCCTGGGCAAGCCCGGTACGTACCTGCCGCTGAAACGCACCTGGGGCGTCGGCGACACGATCAGCTTTACGCTGCCGATGCGTCCGCGGCTGTCGCTTTATACCGGCATGGACCAACTGCCGTCGGGCCTGCGCTATGCCGTGGAATACGGGCCGATACTACTGGCGGCGGTCGGGCCCACCGGCCACGAAAGCGTCGGAACGCTGGATGTAACGGCGGAAGAAATTTTGACGCGGCTGCGGCCCATTCCGCGGAAGCCGTTGCATTTTGCCATTGCCGGCGAACCCCATTACCACTTCAAACCCTATTATCAAATTGACACAGAAACGTTTACCTGCTTCCCGGTGCTCAAGACGCCGACGAAGTATCCGCCGGAAGCGGTGGGGGCGGACGATCTGGCGCTGGCGAGCAAAGGGGCGACCGCGACCTCTGACAGTGAACTGGCGGGCGAGCCCGGCTGCACGGGCAAGGTCATTGACGGCGTCATCGCCACGCCGGCCGATTTTACCAATAACCGGTGGCATTCCTCATTAACGATTCCCCATCCCCATTGGGTCCAAGTCAAATTGCCGCGCGCCCAACGCATTGGTCGCATCGTCATAAACTTTGCCGATCCGCTGGGCCACCCGGTGAGCTTTCAGGGGATCGCCATCGTTGATGGTCGGGAGCATGTGGTGTTTAATGAGACCAATTATGAAGGATGGCGCGAATATGTTGCCAACATTCCACCGGTCACCACCGATACGTTCCGCCTGATCGTACGGGCGTCGGCCAATCCGCGTTACCCGAACGCGGCGCAGATAAGTCAGATTCAGTTGTATAAAGCTTGAGTCATTGGTTCAGCGACGGCGCCGCCTCAGCGTTTTTTCTTTCGCCCAGGCTGCGCCATGTCCCAGGGAAAAAATGTGCGATAGGGCGCCGCGCTTTGGTATATACTATACGCACGATGCGTATTTTAATTGTTGAAGACGAACAAAAAACCGCCGCCGCGCTGGCGCAGGGTTTTCAGGAAGCCGGCTTTTTCTGCGACGTTGCGAACTGCGGCAACCGCGGTGGACAGATGGCCATGAACGGTGGTTATGACGTGGTGGTGCTGGATGTCATGCTGCCCGGCCGCGACGGCTATGCGCTGGTGCGGGACATGCGTTCTGCGGGCTGCGCCGCGCCCGTACTGTTTCTCACCGCGCGAGACGCCGTGGCCGACCGCGTGCGGGGGCTGGAACTCGGCGCCGATGATTATTTGATAAAGCCGTTCGCGTTTTCGGAACTGCTGGCCCGCGTGCGCTCGATCCTGCGCCGGGCTGGGCCGCGCCCCACGGATCGGCTGCGGGTGGCCGATCTGGAAATTGACATTCCAGCGCACAAGGCATTCCGGCACAATCAGCGGCTGGATTTAACGCCCAAGGAATTCAACCTGCTGCTGCTGTTGGCCCGGCGGCAGGGGGAAGTGCTGTCCCGCGGCCTGATCGCCCGGCACGTGTGGGACGTGAATTTTGACAGTGATTCCAACGTGGTGGACGTGCATATACGCCGGCTGCGCGGCAAACTCGACGATCCTTTCCCTGTAAAGCTTATTCAGACGGTTCGCGGAGCGGGATATGTTCTGGCGGCCCCATGACCGGCCCCAGGCTGCGTCCGAGCCCCGCCTGGGCCCGGCCCGGCGCCACATTAGTTTGGCGGTCCGCCTGACGGTCTGGTGCGCCGCGTGGGCGTTCGTGCTGCTGCTGGCGGCGTCGGCCTTTCTGTATCATGTATTAAAAACCAATCTGTACCGGGAGGACGATCAGTACCTGGCCGGGAAGCTGTTGGTGTTTGAGTCACTGTTAAAAAATCCGGACCGGCGCGACCCACGCGTGCGTCGGGAAATTGTCTATGGCCGTGACGTTCGGCCGTACAGCCCGATATTGGCGCGGGTCATGCGGGGAACGCGCCTGGTGGGCCAGAGCGCTGGAATGGGACAGACCCTGCCGCCGTCCGATTTTCCGGCGCCGCGGAGCGCGGGCCGTCATCCCGAACCCGCCGATATTGTCGGTCAACATGAGGAACCTTTTCGCGCCATCTCGGTGCGGTTTAAGCCGCCCGGCCGGGGCGGAACCTACATTGTGCAACTGGCGCTGGATCATGCGCCGGAAGTGCGGATATTAAGCGAGTATCGGGAAGCGCTCTGGGCGGTGCTGGCCGCGGGATTAATAACCTCCGCCGCGGGCGCGTACGCCATCTGCCGCCGGGGCTTGAAACCGTTGCGCGACATGGACGGGGCCATTCGACGAATTCAGTCATCAACCCTCCACGAGCGGCTGAACACGCGCCATTTGCCGGCGGAGGTGGCGGGTTTGGCCGTGGCGTTCAACGGAATGATGGGGCGCCTGGAGGACGCCTTTGAACGTCTGGCGCGTTTTTCCGCGGATATTGCGCATGAGTTGCGCACGCCGGTGCATGCGCTGCGGGCGCAGGCGGAAGTGGCCCTGGGGCAGGGGCGCAGCGTGGCTGAATATCGCGTGATACTGGAAACCAATCTGGAGGAATGTCAACGCATCACCAGGTTAATTGACAATCTGCTCTTTTTGGCGCGGGCCCAAAGCCCGCAAGCCCACCTGGACCGCCGGGACGTAAACTGTTCCGACGAATTGGCCAAGCTGCGTGAATTTTACGAGCCGGCCGCCAATGAGGCCGGAATTGCGCTACGTCAGGAGTCAGCCGCCACGGAAGCTCCGCCCGGCGCGCAGGGCGCCAAGGCGCGCCTGGACCGCACGCTGTTTCATCGAGCCGTGGCAAATTTAATAGAAAACGCCATCGCCCACACGCCCGTTGGCGGGACCATAACCCTGCGGGCACTGGCCAAAGACGGCGGGACCGTGATCACCGTGTGCGACACGGGCAGCGGCATTGCGCCGGAAGATTTGCCCTATGTCTTCGACCGTTTCCGCCGCGGTGACGCCTCGCGTTCCAAAAATACCGGCGGCGCGGGGCTGGGTTTGGCCCTCGTAAAAAGCATTGTCGAATTGCACGGCGGCGCGGTCGCCGTGGAAAGCGCCCCCGGCGCGGGAACCTGCGCCAAACTTTGGTTTCCTGGTGCATAAACTGCGCGGGCAGCCTCACGTTACATGCGTGTTGCGCACTTCGGTGGGGGTTTGTCCGGTGTGCTTGCGCAGCCAGCGGCAAAAATAGGCGGACTCGCGGAAACCGCATTTGTTGCCAATTTCCGCCACCTTGTCGGGCGTGTGGATCAACAGGGACTTGGCCGCCTGCAGCCGCACCTGCGTGAGATAGTCAATGATGGTTATGCCTGTATGCCGGTGAAAGAGGCGGCTTAATGAGCCGCGGTGGTAGCCCAGGGTTGCGGCGATCGATTGTGCGGTCAATTCCGGGTTGGAAAACTGCTGCTGGATGATCTGTTGCACTTTGCCAATGGCGGTGGGCATCTCCGGCGCCCGAATGGCGTTTGCAATGTGGTACCAAAGCGCCATGGCCAACATGCTGGCCTTGCGTTGGCCTTGCACGGTGTGATCAGAAAGATTCGCCATGAGTTCATGGATTTGATCAATTGGCGGCGGGCAGGCGTACACTCCTGGCGCAAGGTTCAGGTGTCGCACGAATTCTTCACACAACGGGCCATCCACGGAAAACCAGCACATTTCATTGGTCGGCTGCACGGCCCAGAATTGGTGGGGAATGGAAGGCAAATAGATCGCCACTTCGCCGGGCCGAAACTTCACCCGCTTAAAGGCAATGCCCATTTCGCCTTCGCCCTTTAGAACCCACTTGGCCAGCACCATGCGGGCGGGATTCGGACGCGTAAAGCGCCCCGCGGAAATGCCTGAATGTTGCGCCGAACGCAGCGCTACGGGAACACCGAGGGGCGGCTGCTCCAGCGGCCGCCAAACCGCCTGGCCACCGATGCGGCGGGCGATTGGGTCTGTGGCGTCCAAGCTCCGGGCGGGGGGCGATGCAGCCATGGTATTTTCCATTGAAGCGACTACAAAAATACACTTACCGGACTACAGGAGGTGCGGATTCATCGCGGCGACGGTTCACGGCCATGTTACCATGCATGCATGGCGGTTACAAAAGTTTAATTGTTGGTGACAAAATTGCTCTAGGCGCACGGAAACCATGGTGTATTCTTAGTGACGAATCGCCTGTATGACCTTTCTTAGGCGGGCGGTGTTTCGCACTTCATTTCTCTTTTTGGAGGTCGCAGATGATGCGTCTACACAAACGTCCCCAGGGGCCCTTGGTTCTCCTCGCCGCCGCTGCGGTGTTGGCCGTTGTTGCGGCGCTGGCGCCATCGTCAGCGCGGGCCAACGAAATCGGCATTAACTTTGAGGGCGCGCCCGGCGCGGTCGGCGGGGCGCTGGCCGCCACCGACGGCGCGGGCGCGGTCCCGCAAACCAACTTCAACAACATAGCGGGCACGGCCGGAACCAGCGCGGCCCTGGTTGACAACACTGGCGCCACCACGGCCGCAACGGTCACCTATGGCGGATACAACACAGGGGGAACCACCAATAAGTCCGGTGATTATCAGGCCTACAGCACAACCGCGCAGCCCAATGCGGACCAGCAATTCTTGAACGGCGAGCTGAATATTGAAGACGCCGGCAATGGGATACAAGCCACCGTTAACAACATTCCATACAGCACGTACAATGTGTACGCATATGTCAGCCTGGGAACGGGTCGCCTGGGCAACGTGGCGCTGTATGCCGCGCCGCAGGTCAGCAACACGACGCTGGGCACGCCTGAGGCCGGACCGATTTTCTACAAAACATTGTCCCCAACATCGGCGCCTTATTATGTGCGGTCAACGGCTACCGCGTACAACAGCACCACCAATCCGGAAGCCACTTACGTCGAATTCACCGGCATCAGCGGCAGCAGCTTTTCACTGCTGAACTTGAACCACGCCGGCGGCGGTGGCAGCGAAGTTGGGCTGGCAGGTATCCAAATTGTTGATGCCAGCAACGGCGCCATACCCGAACCGGCCACCCTGGGAATCTTCGCGCTGGGCGCTGTGGCGCTGCTGGCGCGTCGCCGACGGCGCCTGGCCTAAGTCTGGAGTTTTGACGCCCAAAGAACGTGGGATGCAGTGTGGATCCGACGCGGCGCGAGGCCGTGCGGGTCCGCACTTTTTTTTGCGGGCGCCGGCGCCTCGCCCGCGCTCATTGCAAGACCCCCCGCTTATTTTACAAGTTGCGCTTCAATTTGCTCCAGCGTGCGGCCCTTGGTTTCCGGCAGGGCGGCATAGATAAATGCCAGGCCGGCAATGCAAATTCCGCCATACAGCCAAAAGGCGCCGGCCGGACCGATGCCTTTATAAATAAACGGAAACGTATCGGTAAGCACAAAACAGGCGGCCCACAGCGCAAACACTGAGACGGCGGTTGCCGCGCCGCGGATGCCATTGGGAAATATTTCTGACAACACCACCCACGTCACGGGCGCCAGCGTGCAGGCGTACACGGCCACTGCCAGGATAATCAGCGCCACCACAAACGGGCCGTGCAGGCGTTCCCAAAAGCACAGCCCCAACAGGGCATAAACGCATACCAAACCGGCGGCGCCGGCCAGCATCA
Organism: Planctomycetota bacterium; assembly: GCA_021828935.1. Taxonomy (GTDB): domain Bacteria; phylum Planctomycetota; class Phycisphaerae; order WQYP01; family WQYP01; genus JAJZCU01. The sequence goes on from JAJZCU010000010.1 coordinate 9,089, forward strand.
TGACGCGCCGCCCGATGCGGTCCACGAGGAACATGGCCAGCACCGCACACAGCAGGGCGGTAATGCCGGTCAGGACGATATTAAACAATTCACCGGAGACCGGATATCCGGCCGTGGAGAACAGCTTGGCGCCATAATTAAAGATGATGTTAATGCCGCACCACTGCTGAAATACGGCCAACACCACGCCCAGCGTAAGCACGCGCGACATGCGTCGGTTTAACAGTGCATGGTAATCAAAGCCTTCGCCTTCCTGTTGCAGCGACGCTGCGATGGATGCGGCCGTCACTTCGCCATAGGCGGGCCCGCCCACGCGGGTGAGCACCGCTTTGGCCGATGCGGCGCGGCCCTGCTTCATGAGCCAACGCGGGCTCTCCGGCGCGAAAAACATGCCCAGGAAAAACAGCAACGAAGGCACGGTGGTGGCGGCGAACATCCAGCGCCAGGCGTATTGCCCGTTCCAGGAATGCAGAATCTGGGCTGCGGTGGCCAGCGGCGGAACCGGCCGGGCGATCCACCAATTCACCACCTGCGCTGCAACCACGCCGATGGCAATGGTTAACTGGTTGGCCGCGACCAACCTGCCACGGATATTTTCCGGCGCAACTTCAGCAATGTAAATGGGCGATAAATTAGACGCCAGGCCGATCGCCACTCCGCCGAGGATGCGCCAGAGCACGAACATGGCGTAAGTCGGCGCCAGGCCAGTGCCCACGCTGGACACGCAAAAAAGAAACGCCGCCGCCACCAGCAGCCGCTTGCGGCCCAGCGCGTCGCTGGCCACGCCGCAACCCACCGCCCCAATCAGGCAGCCGACCAACGCGCAGCTCATCGTCCAGCCCTTAAGCGCGGGCGTGACGAGGTGAAAATATTTTTGATAAAATGGCGCGGCTCCGCCGATGACCACCCAGTCATATCCGAACAACAAACCACCCATGGCGGCCACCAGGCAAATGGCCCAGATGTAGCGCATGTTCAACGCGCCCTGGTCGGCCACAGGCCTTTCACTTTCGATGGCTGTCATGCCCGGTTCCTTCCGTGCCCACTGGGTTTTGTCAATTGCTCATGGTCACTGTTCACTGCCCATGGAAGCATGGTACAGCAACGGATTCATCGCCGTTTTCACCGCCTCGCCGACCTCGGCGCCGGGCATCCATGTGTTCCAATCGTTCTGCTGCGCCTTGTTTCGCGGCTCGACGAGCCTGATGCCGTCTTCGACATAGATGATCGTCATGACTTTACGCGCCTGCCCGCTGGTGTTGGCGCCGGCTCGGTGAAAGGTCCACCCCAGATGGTAGCTGACTTCGCCCAGATCAAACGGGGTTTCGACCAGGGGCAGTCCTTTCTCCAGCAGTTGCTTGTTAATCTTTTGTTCACTTTCATCGCTGATTTCCAGTTCGCGCCCCACGTTGTACCGGTGACTGGTGGCGCTGAAGGCCAGCGGGCCCATATCCGCGGGTGTTTCCTGCAACGGTATCCACGCGGTACACGTATTAGAATTGCTCACCGGCCAATAGAATTGGTCGGCATGCCAGGGCGTGATGCCGCCGCCGGATTCTTTGTACAATGCCTGATCGTGGTACATCCGCACGCCGCCCACGCCCATTAGCTCCGCGGCGATGCGGGCCAGCTTCCGACCAAAGGCAAATTCCTTGACAATCTGGCTTTTGGTCCACAAGTTCATGATTTGCAGGAACGCTTTTTCGTAGGTGGTCCGCTCATGCATGGGCTTGGTCAGACTGTTCAGGCGAAAGACTTGCGCGGTAATCTCCTCGCCGTAGTACCGCAATGTTTCCGGCGTTAAAACCTGTTTTAGTTTAATAAATCCCTGGTCGCGAAATTGCGCGATCTGCTGCGCGGTAAGCCCGTAGTGGGCGTTTAGGTCGCGATCCAATGCGGCGTGATCCGGCGGCGGTTGGTCGTTGGGGTTCATGCGGTTGCTCCGGTATTTGTAAACTAATGACCGTGAATAGTGAACAATGATCAACAAGCGGCAAAAAGATTGCCCGCGCATAGCGTTGACGCTTTGCATTCTTAATGCAGCATACCCCGGCGATGACTTATCCGCTTCACCGGCCTTGCCATAATTTGGTACTTTTTTTACACTTTAGCGGCTAAAATGGGCGGGTTCGGTTCTGGAGCGTATTGCTTTGCAAATTCATCGCCGCAGACGACTGCACTTTGAAAAAGTGCCCGTGGACGCCGCCGAATCGTTCGCGGCGCGCGATTTCCAGTTGCCGGCCTTTCCTTTCGTCTGGCATCGGCATCCGGAATTGGAGCTAACGCTTATTTTGCAGGGCCGGGGCATGCGCTACGTGGCGGATTCCATTGAGCCATTTGCCATCGGCGATCTGTGCCTGCTTGGAACCGACACGCCGCATACCTGGTATTCCGACCGAGCCGATGGCGCCGTGCGCTCTCTGGTGGTGCAGTTCCCGCACGAAATGCTGGCTGGCCCTTTTTTTAATCTGCCGGAGCTGCGTGATGTGCGAGCCGCTCTGGAATTGGCCCGGCGCGGCCTGATGTTGCAGGGCGAGCCGTCCGCTGCCGTGCGGGCCCAAATGAAGCAATTGTTCATGGAGCGTCCGGGCAGCGCCGGGCGCCTGGGGCTGCTCTTGGAAATGCTGTCAGGATTTGCCGATGCGTTGCGAATGGGCGGCTGCCGCGTGTTGGGCGGCGCGTCCGCTGGATCCCCCGCAAAAAATGATAAGAATGACGTGATCGCCCGAACCCTGGCGCGGTTGCGATCCGGGCCCGACGCCATCCCTTCCGAGGCGCACGCCGCCGCGAGCGTGGGCCTGAAACCGGCGGCCTTCAGCCGGCTGTTCAAGCGTCAGATGGGCAAGACCTATGTGCAATACGTCACCGATTGGCGGATCAGTCAAATTTGCCGACAGTTGGTGGACACCGACCAATCAATTACGGAAATTGCCTTCGCCTGCGGCTTTGGAAACTTGTCAAATTTTAACCGCCGATTCAAGATTGCAAAAGGTCTTACGCCCCGGGCCTACCGCGCCCTGGCCCGGCCGGCGCTGCCCCCGGCGTTTTGATCCATGGGCCGGGTCATAGCAGTCAGGCCCAGCCCGACGCCCCCGGCGCGCGGCGGTGTTAAATTCGGAAAGATAGGGCTGCGGCCCCCTCGGCTACAAAGGTGGACCTCTTATGGACTTCTGGCCCGCCGTGGTGCGCCAGAGCCGCTGACGTCCGCAGCAAATCCAGAGCGTTTTGCGCCCGTTTCCTTTTTGGTAATTCCGGTGGAAACCTTTTTTAGCTGCGCGCCAGCGGCGCCCATTTACTGAACCTGCTTCATCGCATAAAATCTGCTAAACTACTGGAAATCGTTGGCCCCTTTTCCGGGCGAAAAATCACCCCGTCTATGGCGATCGCTTTCACCACACGAACTTCCCAAATTATTCGGCTTTACGAAGCCCTCGGCAATTTTTTTCCAAAAATTTAAATTGCTGGCGCCTTTTTGCGACCCCCATGCGTTTACGAAGTCAACAGGAAATTAGAAAAGGTCCACAATTATTTGCAGCGCCAAGCCGATATGGCCGAGAGAAAGCCTATCCGTTTGTTAGTTGCCCATTGATTTGCTTCGGCTTCGTTGGAGTTATGCCAGCATGACGTTATTTTCCGGGTCGTTCAGCCAGCGCATTTTCATTTCGCGTGTCATACTTGCAGCAACAATTCTTGGGGCGTGCGGCGCTGCCAGCTCCGGAATTGCCTGCGCGAATGCTCTCCGAAAACCCTCTGCAGACGGGTCTCCAGCCTTACCTGTCCTTGCAGGGCCGGTCACAACCAGTATTACCCGTTCAGGATCCGCGCATTTCCGTGCATTGGTCGCCCGCCTTTCATCCTGTTCATGGCGCGTGCGCCGACAGGCCCAGCTTGATCTTCTGCGCGAACGGCCGGATCGTCTGGCCACCGTGTTGCATCGTCTTGCTCCATCAGCATCCCCCGAGGTGCGCCGCCGCCTGATTCGCATCGCCGTACACCTGCGCTTTAAGCGTAAAACGCTGCTCACCGGTCGCTCTCCGTTGCTGGGCATTATGATGCGCATGGTGCATATTCCCACGCTGCCCACGCCGCTGCGAACGAAAGGGAATGCTTCGCATGTGGCCGTTCTGGTGCTTCAGGTGCAGCCGGGCTTTCCAGCCGCGCAGGTGTTGCAAAATGGGGATTTGATCACTGCCGTGAACGGGCGGGGGTTTGGGCCGCTGGCCACCGTACATACTTTCCGCCGCCTCGTGGCCGATTTCGCCCCCGGCACCATGCTGCGCTTTACCGTGGTGCGTGGCACGCGGCTGCTGCGGGTGGCGGCGCCGCTGGCCGCTGTGCCCGTGCGCGAAGGCGCCGTGATGACATACATGGCGGCCCGCATTGACCAGGGCGACATGCTGGCGGACGATCTGTGGCAGTTGGGCGAGAAACCGCTGATTGTGGCCGCGCGGCCACTGGGCGCCGCTGCCGACGGCCCCGCGGCTTTGGCGCCGGCGCAGCGGATAAAAAACGCGGCGTTGGCGGTGGCGCTTACGCGCTAGCGGCGCGGCGGGGGCGGGGCGAGAACGACGACGGGGGACCACGACGAGGGCACGACGACCGGGGCACGACGGCCGTGGCGCGGCAAATAATTGTGGACCTTTTCT
>JAJZCU010000388.1 GCA_021828935.1 Planctomycetota bacterium
CAGCAATGTTGCGATCTGATACGGATAAACATCCGTAGGCCCGTGGATTACCGGCAGCGGATGCGTGCGGCGAATGGTCGCATTGGCGGCCGCATAGGCGCGCCGGTTGGCCACGTTTCCCGTGAACACGCCGGCGGCGGCGGCGATTTGACCCGGCAGGAATGTGGAAAATGTTGATACAAATGGCGCGGCGGGTCCGTTGTAATAATGCGTTTGCACCAATGACCAGAGCCTGGCCGGCGCCGCTATAAGCAGCACGGCCAGCGCCCAGCGCAATGCGCCGGCAATCAGGCCGGCGCCGTCGATTCGCTGCGCGGGCGCCGGGCTGTTCACCCGCGCCGTAATAATAAACACTGGACTGGCATCCCCGGCTGCCCGCGGCTGCGACAGTACGGTTTTAGGCGAGGGGCGGATCAGCAACAGGGGCAGGAATAGAACCGCCCATACACACATTGAGGTGGCGCTGATGATTGCATGTCCATCATGCCGCACAAACCCCGCCTTGAAGGCCAGCATGGTCAGCCCGATCATTCCCGAAACCGGCAGAATCGCCCACCATTTTAGCCGGCGCCAAAATACCGCCACCGCAGTCAGCAGCAGCAGGACTGCGGCAAGCGCATACAACCCCAGTTCCAGCATGTTGAAGCGCCGTGGCGCGCGGCCCATGGCGCCGTAGCCCCGCGCCACCACCCACGAGCGTTCCAAAAATATCGGAACGGCAGCCAACGACTGCCCGCACAGCAGCCACAGCGCCACGGCCGTGACCGCATAGACCACCAGCGCCGCGGGCAGCCGCCGCAGCCGCAGGAGGTCGTCAACGGTTGCCAGCCCCACTACGATCGCCGCCGGAACCAGAAACGAAAATTTTATTAGGCTAATCGCAGCCAGCGCCGCCGCCAGCAGCAGGCCCGTACGGGAAGCGTTGTCATCGTCCACAGCGAAGCGATAGGCCAGAAACAGCGTGGCGAAGCTGATGAGCATGGGGTCGTTCACCCCGGCAAAAGGCGCAGCCAACAGCGTTAGCGCCACGAAAATCCAAACCAGCGCCAGCCATGGGCGCAGGCCCAACCGCCGCGCAAAAACCCATAGCCCGGCCGTGAACGCGGCAGCAAACGCCCCCCAGAAGAGCAGCATCAGGGCGTAGGTTTTTGGATAATAAACAAAGGTGTTCAAGAAGCCCAATGGGCCGTAGGTAAACGCGATATGGGCGCCGAATTGTGCCCGCACGGCAAACAGCGCATTTAAGGCCAGTTTCCAACTCGGATCGATCCACGCCACGCTGACAAAGGCCGGCTGCCAAGGCAACAGCGTCAGCGAGGCGTACAGCAGGCTGACGATCACGGCGCAAAAGAACACCATCCGCCGAAACTTGGGCCCAGATGCGGCCGCCGGACCGGGCGCGGTTTGCGTGTCCACCAGGACCGGGTCCTTTGTTGCTTGCGGCGAATCTGTCTTCAAAACAAAATTCCTTACCTGGCGACGGGCCTGGCGCCGAAACTGGGCGCCGGTTTTTTCACAAAAATGGCCTGGCTCCAATAGGACCAGTCGCAATTGTCGTTGGGCGTCTGGCCACGGGTCGTTTGGAACACGATGGTATGCGATACGCCGCGCGGAATGTCAACGGTCGCGGATAATTCCCGGCGATCCGCGCGGTTCTTCAGGGGATCGTCAAAATGCTCCCAGAGCAATTTTTTCCGAGCGTTGCGGCCGGCCCATATCCGAAACACTACGCCGGCGGTTTTGGTTTTGCCCGTCCACGCATGCGGCAGAATTCCGTAATGAATCCGCAGCGCATCTGCGTGGCCTGGGGCCGTCAACCATGTCCGGCATTCGGCCGGAGCGAAGAACATAAAAGTGCCGGCAAATTTTCCGGGGAAGACCGCCACCGGCGCAGACTTTTCAAACGCATGGGCGACCATCCGCCGCAAGTTAGGCAGGGTTCGCGGTTTTAGCAACGCGAGGCTTTGAAGGTAAAACCGCCCGCTGCCGCGGCCCAGGCTAATATGAAATTGCCACACCGGGCCGAATATCCAGACCGTGCGCATCGCTGTGCGGGCAAGGAATGGGGCGCGAAAACTCGGCTTGTTATCATATTTTGGGCGCGCATTGGCCGTGTTTTGGGCCGACCACCAAAACGCAATTTTGCCGCGCCGCCGCGCACTTCGCGGGCGCCGCAGCACATACCGTATGCGTACGCCCAGCACATAGGCCGGTTTCTTGAGCCTGTAGGTCAGGCCGGCCCGCGCGGCCACCACGCGCCAGGCGCCGGCGCCAATCGGCGTTAGTCCCAGGGTGGCCGCGGGCAGGTTGGGGTTCACGCGCACCACCCGCCGTGGAACCGGCATTTGCATGTGCAATCGCATGCCTGAATCGCAAAACGGCCCGATATGCAGTTGCTGCATCACCGGCAGATACGGGCTGACTTTCCAGCCGAATATCTGTTTGGAAAAGGTCTCACGCGATATTTGCGGCAGCGACTCGCCGGCCCGCAGCGCCTTGCGCAGGCGCGCTACGTTGGCGTTAAATGCCCGGGCACTAGCCAACGCGGCGCCAACATTTCCCCACAACAGCGCCAGTGTCATTACTAGAAAAAGCCCGCCAACCGCCCGGCGCACGCGCCGGCCCGCAAGCTGTGCCGCCAGATAAACCGCCAGCGGCAGGCATAAACCCAATGTTACATAGCGGCTTTGCAGACCTGCGGCGCCGCCGGAGGCGCTGCGGCCGAACGCCACGCCAAGGCAGACGGCCACCGCCGCAACAATCGCCGCCAACTGGGCAATTACGGGCCGATCCCACCGCCTCCGCGCCCACTCTGCCCCCAGCGCGCCCACCACAAGTATCGTGCTCGCCGCAACAACCACAGCGCACCACCGCCAATATGCTGTCACGGCGGTCCCAAAGCCAATGGTTATCATCTGGAACGCCGTGCGCGCGAATGGCCGCAGGGCGGGATGGATCGTGCGCCCAAAATTGGATACTTTCCAACCCCGGAAATAGCAAATAACTATTACGGTGGTCAGCGCCGCGCCGGCCGCCTGCGCCACAGCCAAGCGCCGGAAGCCGCCGGTTTCCCGCCGCCATAATCCAAAAGCGTCCGGTCACAT
>JAJZCU010000389.1 GCA_021828935.1 Planctomycetota bacterium
GCCACGATCTGCGCACGGTCACCAATGAAAGCGTGCATCAACAAATGGGAATTGTTTCACAAGCCAACTTTCTGTTCACCGGAACCGTGATGGACAACATCCGCTATGCCCGCCCGCAGGCCACGGACGACGAGGTTCGCGCCGCCGCCCGGACGCTGCGGTCCATTGATCTTATTGAAAATTTAAAGGATGGTTTTAACACGCAGGTGGGCGAACGGGGCACTGGGCTGAGCCTGGGGCAGCGGCAGTTGATCTGCTTCACGCGGGCGTTTTTGGCGGACCCGCGCATCTTAATGTTGGACGAGGCCACCAGCGCCGTGGACACCCACACCGAAGTGCTTATTCAAAATGCGCTGGAAACGCTGGTGGCGGATCGTACCACATTTATTGTTGCCCATCGGCTCAGTACCATTGTAAACGCAGACCTGGTGCTGGTGCTGGACCATGGCAGGATTATCGAACGTGGCACGCATCACTCGCTTTTGGCCCAACAGGGCAAATACGCGGAATTATTCAAGCAGTTCACGCGACAGGCGTGATCTGTGCGCGTATAATCTACCGCATGATTCGTTAGAAAGTTGCGCGCGATCGAGCGTCGCGGACCGTTGTGGCCATCAGATGTCGCCGGAGCAGGGTTCCACCAGCCTGGCGCCCTCTGGATGCTGGAAAACGAAAAGTGCGACGTTGGTTCCAGCTTCAGCCGATAGATTCCGTTGGGGACCGGCCCGACGTGTGCGGCAGCCGACGCTGTCGGCGCCGAAGGCCGTGGCGCCGAGCCGACGCATTTGGGCTGTGCTTGATTATTCGAACGAACCACTCGTACAATCAATGCATGATAAAAAAAGTTCCTCCCACGAGGGACGCATTAGGAGACTTAGATGTTCGAACGATTCACAGACCGCGCCCGCAAGGTCATGGCTCTGGCCAACCAGGAAGCGCAGCGGTTTAACCATGAGTACATTGGCACAGAACACATCCTTCTGGGCTTGGTAAAGGAGGGCTCCGGCGTTGGGGCCACGGTATTAAAAAACCTGGACATTGATCTGCGCAAGGTGCGCATTGAAGTGGAAAAGCTGGTCAAAAGCGGGCCTGACATGGTCACCATGGGCCGGCTTCCGCAAACGCCACGCGCCAAAAAAGTCATTGAATACGCCATTGAAGAGGCCCGCAATTTAGGCCACAATTATGTGGGCACTGAACATTTGCTGCTTGGTTTGCTGCGCGAAAAAGACGGCGTGGCGGCGCAGGTGCTCATGAACCTGGGCCTGAAACTGGAAGAAGTGCGTGAAGAGGTGCTGAACCTTCTGGGCGCCGGCGTGGAAACCGAAGGGTCCAGTGAAACCAGCAAAGACACCAAGACCAAGTCCAAGACGCCGGCCCTGGATTCGTTTGGGCGCGATTTAACCGAACTGGCCCGCGAAAGTTCGCTGGACCCGGTGATCGGCCGCGCCAATGAAATTGAACGCGTGATTCAAATTCTCTGCCGTCGTACCAAGAACAATCCCGTGCTGCTGGGCGAAGCCGGCGTGGGCAAGACGGCCATTGTGGAAGGTCTGGCCCAGAAGATCATCTCCAATGATGTTCCGGAAATTCTGGCCGAGAAACGTATCGTGGTACTGGACCTGGCGATGATGGTGGCCGGCACCAAGTACCGTGGGCAGTTTGAAGAGCGCATCAAGGCGGTGATGAACGAAGTGCGGCGCGCCAAAAATGTTATTCTCTTCATTGATGAATTACATACCTTGGTTGGCGCCGGCGGCGCGGAAGGCGCCATTGATGCCAGCAACGTGTTGAAGCCGTCGCTGGCGCGTGGCGAGATTCAGTGCATCGGCGCCACCACCCTGGATGAGTACCGCAAGTACATTGAGAAAGATGGCGCCTTGGAACGCCGCTTCCAAACGATCATCGTTGAGCCGCCGAGCAAATCTGAAACGGTGGAAATCCTTAAAGGCCTGCGCGACCGTTACGAAGCCCACCACCGCGTGCAAATCACCGAAGAAGCGCTCAAGAGCGCGGTGGAACTTTCCACGCGCTACATCACCGGTCGCTGCCTGCCGGACAAGGCCATTGATGTCATTGATGAAGCCGGCGCCCGTGTGCGGTTGAAGAGCATGACCAAGCCGCCGAATCTGGCTGAAATTGAAGAGCAGATAGAACGGCTGAGCATTGAAAAAGATGAAGCCGTGAAGAACGCCGACTATGAACGCGCGGCCGAACTGCGAGATCAGGCCGAGGCCTTGCGCAAGAAAAAGGAAGACGAGCAGCGCAAATGGCGCGAACAGGCCAAGGAAGTGGATGGCGTTGTGGACGAAGAGATGATCGCTGAGGTTGTTAGCAAAATGACCGGCGTGCCGCTCACGCGTCTGGAGAAGGCCGAGGCATCGCGCCTGCTTGATCTTGAAAAAGAACTGCACAAGCGGGTGATCAGTCAGGACGCGGCCATCAGCGCCGTGTCGCGTACCATTCGCCGGGCCAGGTCCGGCATGAAAGACCCGAATCGTCCCATGGGCGCGTTTATGTTCCTTGGCCCATCGGGCGTTGGCAAAACCCTGCTGTCTAAGGCCATTGCGGAATTTATGTTTGGCAATGAAGACGCCTTGGTGCAAATTGACATGTCTGAGTACATGGAGAAGCACAACGTCAGCCGCCTCATCGGCGCCCCGCCCGGATATGTCGGGTATGAAGAGGGCGGGCAGTTGACGGAGCGCATCCGTCGGCGTCCGTACGCCGTGGTGCTGCTGGATGAAATCGAAAAAGCCCATCCTGATGTCTTCAACATGCTCTTGCAGATCATGGAAGAAGGGCGGCTGACCGACAATGTCGGCCGGCAGGTGGACTTCAAGAACACCATCCTGATCATGACCAGCAACATTGGCGCTGATTTAATCAAGAGCGGCGGCATCCAGGGCTTTGGTTATGGCAAGCGCGACAACGAGCAGTCTTTCGAGAATATGAAGAAATCGCTGCTGCGTGAGGTTGAAAAGTTCTTCCGGCCTGAATTTATCAACCGTCTGGAAGACCCGATCATCTTCCGTCCGCTGACCAAGGAAAACTTGTACAATATCATTGATATTGAAATCAAGAAGGTCACCAAGCGGCTGAC
>JAJZCU010000390.1:0-2614 GCA_021828935.1 Planctomycetota bacterium
ATGCGGCGATAATAAACAATCCGAACATCATTGTGAGAATTTTATTTTTCATTTGGATCTCCCGTGAAGCAGGGCGCCGGGATGGCGGTTGATAAAATTAGCAAGCCGGCGCACGGCGCGCGCGGTTTCAGTGAGTTCAGATACCAGATGTTGCACATCCTGCTGCGTGGCGGGCCCGCCGCCGACAACCCGGGTGACGGTCTTGGCCATGATGGCGGCGGCCTGCGCGGCTTTTCTCAGGCTGGCGATGGCCGGCGTGATTTTTCCCCGCGCGTGGCCGGTAATCGATTCGGTGTTGGCCAGAGTTTTATCAAGGCGCGCAATGCTTTTCCGAAGCTGCGGAGAGGCAGCCAGCGCGTTGAGCCGCGCGGAAAGCCGCCGGAGATTCCGGCCGATCGCGGCCAGGGGAATGCTGTTAACATGATGCGTTATTGTACGGACCGACGCGATGATGCCCGACAATCCCCCGCCGCCGACGGCCGGAATCGCCGGGGGTCGCATGGACACGTCAAGCCGTTTCTGGCCAGGGCTGCCGACCATAACCAACGCAATTTCCTCCCCGCCCAGGAACAGGCTGGAACTGTCCAGCCGCGCCCGCAGCCCATTGCCCACCAGCTCCGCCATCCGCCGCACCAGCTCCGCTGACGCCTGTCGGGTGGATCGGCCAGTGGAAGCAATTCCAAGCTTGTTGGCATAAACGTCGAACGTGACCGGAACAACCATGCGCCTTTGCTTTGCATCGAATTTTAGGCCCACGGTGCGCACGCGCCCAACCCGCATGCCTTTGAGCACCACGGGGGCGCCCTCGCGCAGGCTTGTCACGGACCCCCGAAGCTCCGCCGAGAAAACCGCCGCCGGGCCTGTGAGGGCGTGCAATGCTTTGGATCGGCTGGAATACAATTGAAATACCCGCGGCGTCGGCGCCGGGGCCTTATCCGGGCCAGAGGCAAACGCCAAAGCCCCCTGTAAAATGCTGCCCAGCGGCGGAATGTTAAATTTTACCCCGCCCCCGCGCGTGCTCACGCCAAGAGATCCCTGCCGCCAAAATCGGACGCCGCCGTTCACGCGCCGATCAAACGGCGCCCGGATGAAGGCCTTCAACGTTATTTTGTTATCCGCCGCGTGGTACGACCAGCCGGTCAATTCTCCGGCGGTCAGCCCGTGGTACAACACGCGTGAACCGCGATGCAGATTGCCCAGGCGCGTGGCGCGAATAACAAAGATCTTGCCAGGCTGATCCGGCACGAGGTCGGGCCGGTGCAACAGGCCCTTGAAGCGGCGCGCCCGGGCGCCTTTTCCTGGCAACATTTCAATCACCGGCCCTGAGACCAGGCGGCCCAGATTGCCGCCCAGAAGGTTCGGCTGGTTGATCCAGAACTGCGTGCCCGTGCGCAGCAGACCCGACACGCTGGAATCCATGGAAAGCGTGACGGCCACCCAGCGGTCGCGGTCGGTTAATTTAACGGATTCCACCGTGCCCACCTGCACGCCCTTGTAGAACACGGAAGTTCCCGCGGGGTTTAGGCCGTGGACAACGGGAAACGTGAGCGTCACCGTGGGCCCGGAGAGAACCCAAGTGCGTACGGCCAGGAAGCCCACGAGAATCAGCGCCGCCAGCGGCACGGACCAGACCCAGCCGCGCCAGGGCGTTTTTGTCAGCCGTGCTCCGGGCAGCTTTTGGTCGTCGGACCGCGGCGGTGGATCGGCTTCTGCGGGGTTGGCCGCCGGATCATCCGCCGGCGATTTTTGATTTGCAAATTCAGCCATGTGAATCCTCCTGCGACTGCGCCGCGTCCCACATCAGCCTTGAATCAAAGCTGCGGGCCGCCAGCATGGTACATGCCACCACCAGTGCAAACGGTAGGGCCGCCTTTCCCACATATACATCCGCCACGCCGGGGAAGGAAAATAAGGGCGCCATGAGCGCGACGATAAACGGGTCAACGTTCGACCAGCGACCTATCCTATGAATGATGTGAAACACCCGGGTGCGGAGCACCAGGCGCCGCTTCGATGGGAAGCGCACGCGAATAAGCATCCAGCTTAAGCCGGTGAGTTTAAGCAGCGGAATCAGGATGCTGGCAATGATAATAATAATAGCCAGATACCAGAAACCGGCGTTGATGAGATCGCGCACGCCGTCAATAATAGTCACATATTGAACGCCGCCGGGCTGCAGGGTGTAGCTCATGGGATAGTAATAGGCGGGGAAATAGAGAATGTATCCGGCCGCCACCAGCGCGGCCGTGCGCACCAGCGCATCGGGCTTGCGGCGGTGCAGCCGCTTCCAACACCGGGGACAACGGCGTTCCAGGAAAGAAGCCGGCAGTATCATGTTGCAGGTTACGCAACTAATCGAGTCGCCGCCGGGATCCGGCCGGTCAGGCATGATCTCCCGCCATATCCGGTGCGGGGACAGGCACCACGGGCCCAGCAGTTGCAGAATCGCGACCATGATCAGGCACCAGCCGCCCCAGCAGACCTGCCCCTGCAATTGCACCTTGATGCGCATATACGCCACAAAGCATGCCACCACCAACACATCGGACATGGCCCAAAGCTCGAAGGCCTGCGCAAACCGGTACAGGCAGCCAATCCAGGCCGGGCGGCGTTC
>JAJZCU010000390.1:2624-3101 GCA_021828935.1 Planctomycetota bacterium
TGACCTGCGAACATTGCGGCGCCGTACGCGGATCGCGCCCAGCACCACCAACATCAGGCTCGCTCGTATAAACGGAAATGCAATGGTATATGCGGCAAACATGATGGCCAGAAACGGCCAATCGGTGGACCAAAGGGCCCGGACCCCGCTGCTGATATAGTTCACGCGCGTTTCGCTGCCCAGGGTGGCCTGCATGAGCGGCAGCAGGTTGGCCGGAAAAAGAAGCGCGAAGATGGCCAGGGTCCACGCCAGGCCCAGCGTGAGGTCCATGGGTTCAACAGAATCGACCAAAATCCCGCAGCGCACGCACAAAGCGGCCGTGCGCGGGGCCAGTTTTCCCACGCGCTGCCGGGCGCCGCAATGTTCGCAGGTCAGCGCCATGTTCACCTTTCCCAAAGCGTCCAACGAAACAACGGGCCCGCGGGCCGGCGTCACGGGCGGCGGCATCAACCGCTATTGCGACAACGATCTTAGCGC